>JAYVGK010000130.1:0-2134 GCA_043772215.1 Acidimicrobiales bacterium
GGGTGAGCTCGTTGCCTTCATCGATGACGATGCCGTGGCTGACCCAGCGTGGTTGTCATCGTTGGCACCCTTGTTCGATGATCCCCACGTGGCCGCCGCAGGTGGGCCGGTGATGGATGGCACCGGGGTCACCGTGCAGGCGTTGGCCAGTGCCACCAACGCCTTGGGAGAAACGAAGCTGCTCACCAGCACCACGTCGCTCCCCTCATCGCCGGACAGCACCTGGATGCTGTATCCGATGGGGACCAACGCCATGTTCCGTCGTAGCGCTTTGGTGGAAATCGGCGGCTTCGATGAAACGTTTGAGTACTACCACGATGAAACCGATGTTTGTCGAAGGTTGCTTGACCTCGGGTATGAGGTGCGCATAGCGAACCAGGGAGTGGTTCATCATCATGCGCTGGCCGGTGAAATCAGATTGGCATCCGGGATGTTGACCACGCGTCGTTCCATCGTAAAAAACACTACCTATTTCGCACTGCGCCACGGGCCGTCGCGTCACTCGTACGCCACCATCGTGCGCAGCTTGGTGGCCATGCTCGATCGCGAGCGCGATGTACATCGCCACTGCGAACTGGCCGGACTGTTGGGCGACGGTGATTTGGACCGCCATGTACGCGAAACCGATGCTGCCATGGACAGCGCCTTCGAGGCCGCCGCCAAAGCACCCCGGACCCGCGTTGCAACGTGGTTCACCAATGCCGCCGACTTTCAGACTTCGTTCAAGGCTTGTTCACGAGAGAAACGACGCCACATCGTGTTGGTCAGCGGACCCCCGGAGTCATGCGACACCACGGCATCCGGGTTGGCTGAACAAGGCCATACCGTGCGCGTATTGACACAAGGCAAGATCCACCACGTTGAACTTCGTGACCGGGTCTGGATCCACCACCTGCGTGCATTCGATGAAGACTGTGGCGATAGTTGGCGCCGGGCAGTGGTTCGTGAACTGATCCGGATCGAGTCCATCGAGTCAACGGACGCCGTCATTGGCGCCAGCGTCAAGGACTGACGAAGTAGCCCATCACATCACCGATGACGTGTGTGGACGTACTGGTGAAAATGTTCAACCCTGCCCCAGACCCCAGCTTGACCACAGCCAATCCCGGGATTGTTTCTCTCACCTTGAAATTGAGATTGGATACGTTGGGCAGAGCGGTCCCCGTCGGGAAAGCAGTGAGGTAGCCCCCTCCGTCGGGATCAGTCACGGTGAGGTTGATGGCCACTGCCACCACTTTTGTCGGGTCAATGCCCGTAGGCACGCCAAGCGCCAATGTACGGGTGGAGCCTTGACTGAACTTGCCCACCACGCCGATGTTGGAGCGGGTATCAAGCTGTCGTTGCGGGCTCACAGGCACGAACCGGGCCGAATCTGGCACGCTGGCTACGGGGACAAAGTATCCCGCTAGGTCACCAATGAACTGTGCCACCAAATCGTCACTGTCACGAACAAAGAAATCGCGTGTCGGCGTGAATGCGAGATTGGCGCGAGTGTCGTTATTGACCACGTTCAGGCTGGACGAAGACGGGAGTATTCCAAACGGAACGTAGGTAGGGAGGATGGATACAAACCCGGATCCGTTCGTGTTGATCGCCGTGATGTTCACCAGGTTTGCAGTGGCATTGGCAGGCACGCCAGCCGAAGTGAGGCTGGACGAAACGCTGAGTGAATTGCCGCAACCCAACGGAAGTCGTGGCTCGCCTGGAACCACCGTCGAGGAGCGGGTGTCGAACAGGCGTACAGGATCGGTCGAAACAAAACCGTTGGTACCAGTGACGGACCACCCGCCGCCAAAGTCACCCAGCACCTGTGCTGGACCGCCAAAGTTGTAGATGTCCAGTGACTGTCCGGGGCTGACCTTGACGATGACGGAGTTGGCCACGTCGTGGCCTGCTTGATAGTTGAGCACCGAAGTACCGGGACGCTGCTCTCCGCTGGGCCACACACTGACATAGCCGTCTCCGGCGGCACCAGTGACTGTGATGTTGAGGGCCACCGCTTCGAACGGAGACCCGGTCAACCCGGCGGGTAGTGCCACCGTTCGTACATCTCCATTGGAGAGCGGACCAGCGGCACCCAAACTCGATCGGGTATCAATGATGCGCAACGGAGACGCTGGCTGAGTGAACAATG
>JAYVGK010000131.1:0-17507 GCA_043772215.1 Acidimicrobiales bacterium
GACGTAGATGAACAACGGACGTGACAGTGGCGCATACGAGCCGTCTTGCACCGTCTTGGTGGACGGCACCACACATTTACCGTCGCCGGAGTCCACGCCCAAGAGCTTCACCTTGGTGGCGTTGAGTTCGGCATAGGACAACCCGAAGTACCCAAGACCACCCTTGGTACCTGCCACCCCGCTCACTGTGACGTTGTCATCTTCGGTGGCGTTGTAATCGCTGCGGCTCTGTTTGGCTTTGCCGTTGACAGCCTGCGTAAAGAAGTCGAATGTGCCCGATGCGGTGCCCGCCCCGAACAGCTTGAGGTCGAGCTTGGCAAACTTCGCATCGATGTCCTTCCAGTTCTTCACCGTTGAACCCCGGTCCCACACCTTCTTCAACTGCGCCACGGTGATGCACGACACGTTGTTGGACGGATTCACCACGATGGCAATGCCGTCGTTGGCCACCGTGAACTGTCGGTACGTGACGCCCTTGGCTTTACAGGCGGCGATCTCGTCGGCGGCGATAGGTCGTGACGCATTGGAGATGTCGGTTTCGCCTGCACAGAACTTCTTGAAGCCACCCCCGGTGCCGGACTCCCCGACCGTGACCCGAACCCCATTTTGGTCACGCTGGAACAATTCGGCGGCCGCCTCGGCCAACGGGAACACGGTGGACGAGCCGTCGATACTCACCGTTCCCTTGAGCGGCCCTTTGGCGGCTGCGCCCTTGGTGTCAGCGGCTTTGGCAGTGCACGCCATGGGGCCACCGAGGGCCGCAGCGGCGGCGAGGGCCAACGCTGCAACCCGTTGGGTACGCCAACGGCTTCGGGTACTTATATGGAAATCATTCATACGCCGTTCACGCTACGGAGTGCACCTCTCGCTGAGGTCCACTCCAGGTAAACAACAGGTAACGGCACGGGGAACGCCGATCAACGGGTATCTGCTTGGTGATGGCGGGGTCCGGTACCCTCTCAGGTGATGGCGATGAGTGGATTCCGACATGACCTCGACGAGATCGATCGCAAGGTGGGCCAACTGTTTGCGTTGGTGGCCAAAGGAATCGCAGTGGCCACCGATGCCTTTCTCACCGCGGACAAGTTGGGTGCCAATGTGATGGCGGAGCAGGAAGAGTTGATGGACAAGCTCTACGCTGAAGTAGAGGAGTTGGTACAACGCCAATTGGTGCTGCACTCACCGGTGGCCCAGGACCTGCGCTACCTGATGACCGTGGTGCGCATCGTGCCCGAGTTGGAACGCTGCGGCGACTTGGCCGAGCACATCGCTCGCCGGGGCAGCCGGGGATTGTCCAACGATCTCACCCCCCGAGTACGAGGCACCATCGAACAGATGGGGTTACTCACGTCCGAGATGTGGCAATTGGCGGCGGCTGGATATCAGAGTCGTGACGTGGCAGCGGCCAGTCGGCTACGGACCCTCGACGATCGACTCGATGATCTGCACGTGGCATTGGCAGCCGAGGTGGTGGACTCTGAGCCGTCCACCCCGGTGGCAATGGAAATGGCGTTGGTTGGCCGCTTCTATGAGCGGCTGGGCGACCACGCAGTGAACATCGCCAACCGCATGCGTTACGCCATCAGCGGCATCTCTGTACGCGAACCCGACCCTGAGTAGGACGGGTTTGGTGAGCACTGCTCAGCTCAGCATGCGGTGACGAAGTACATCGAGATCAACCGAGAGCAGACCGGACTGCAGCAGCAGTTCTTCCACACCACCGAAGCGCTCATCAATGATCTGCAAGAAGCTTCGCAGAGCAGCCGGAGGGGCGTCTCGGAAATGCGCCGGTGAGGCACGAATTGCGCTGACCACCTCGCTGCCGTCAGCCATGGCGGCGGCCCGTTGCATCCAACGCTGGGACAGTTCCGTCATCACCGGGCCCGACGCGGCATATCGGCTGATGATCAGTTCGTCGTCAACGCCGAGTACCCGCTCGATGAGCGCCGCCGCCACACCGGTTCGGTCTTTGCCAGCGGCACAGTGAAACACCGTGGGACCGTGCTGACGGTTGGCGGCCATGGACACCACCTTGGCCAATGCGGAAGCACCGTGTTCCACCATCTGCACGTAGCGGTGGGCCAGGTCCAGCGCCGGATCATCGGCATTAACCATTTCAGCTGACCACAGCTCTTGGATCACCGGAACATGATGGTGGGCAATACCGGCGCTGCGGTATCCGAGGGTGGCGCCCGTGAGCTCGAACGGCGTTCGCAAATCGATCACCGTACGTACACCGAGTTCCGTGAGTATGCGCAGATCAGCCGTGGTGAGCGGTCCGAGATCGTCGGCTCGATACAACAGGCCCGTGTTCAATATGCGTCCGTCACGATTCTCGATACCGCCGAGATCACGGAAATTCAGGGGACCCTCCAACCGGACATGTCCCGGTACTTCGTTACTCGTAGGCGCGCTGATCATGTGGAGAGTTTACGAGGTGTGGGTGACAACGTGGTCTCCGAATGGTGAACGAAGTACGAACACCCCGGTGGCAGCGCACAAATAGTGCCTTGTGTCACGAGCGTTGTACCTCGTAGCGATAACCGACACCCCTGATGGTGGTGATACGGGCCGGATTGGCCGGATTGTCTTCAATCCGGCCCCGCAGTCGTTTGACATGCACGTCCAGTGTCTTGGTGTCACCGACATAGTCCGACCCCCACACCCGGTCGATGAGTTGGTCTCGCGTGAGAACGCGGCCCACTCGCGACATCAACAGTTCCAACAACTCGAATTCCTTCAGCGGTAGCTGCACCACTTCGCCGTGCACCCGTAGCTCGTGACGGTCAACGTCGAGTCTGATGTCTCCTACGTGCAACACAGCAGTGTCACCCACGTTGGTTTGATCCGGTGAGCGGCGCAACACGGCCCGCATTCGAGCCACCAGTTCGCGGATCCGGTAGGGCTTGGTGACATAGTCATCAGCACCGAGTTCCAAGCCAAGCACCACATCGAGTTCGCTCGTTCGAGCGGTGACCATGATGATGGCCACACTGGATGACTTGGTACGGATGGCGCGGCACACATCAATGCCCGACATGCCTGGCAGCATCACGTCCAGCAAGACGACGTCAGGACTGGCGCGTTCGAATTGCACCAATGCCTCCTTGCCGTCTTGGGCCACCACCAGATCAAAACCCTCTCGCTCCAGGCCCACCACCAGTGCTTCCACGTAGGAGGACTCATCCTCAACCAACAGCACCACAGGCCTGGCTTCGGGTTGTGGAGGAATTTGTTTCACCCCGATTGACTTCACAGTGGAATCGACGATCGTCATGACACTCCTCAGGATGTGGCGGCGGCGCCAGACAACGGCACAGGACGGTTCGGCTCGGGGTTGAATGATTCGGGGCCTGGCGAGCCACCGCGAATGGATCGCACCGTTCCCGTTGATGAAATGGCAGGTATTCGCAGGGAAAATGTGGAGCCATGACCCTCGATGGATCGTACGGAGACCTCTCCGCCATGGTTCACCGCAACGTGTCTGACGATGGCTAACCCCAGCCCCGTGCCACCGGTATCGCGAGCTCGTGCTCGGTCCACCCGATAGAACCTTTCGAAAATGCGTTCACGGTCACGTGCCGGGATCCCAATACCTTCATCGGTGACCTCGATGATGACGTTGGCACCCAGTTGAACTGATAGGCGAACCGACAATCCGGGGTCCGAATACTTCACCGCATTGTCGAGCAAATTGGTGAGCGCAGTCACCAACTGGCGACGATCACCAAGCACCACTGCTTGGGTGGGAACCTCGTCCACCCGCAGCAGCACCTCACGCTGGGCCGCCCCTGCCTTGGTTCGCTCCACGGCCTGGTCAACCACCTCGGAGATGGAGCACGGCTCGGGCCGTGGACCCTCGGCTGCTTCGATTTGAGCCAAGGACAGTAGGTCGCTGATGGTGTGGCCCAGTCGCTGCGCTTCGGTCTCCACCCTCGACGCCAAGCGACGAAGTACGGCTGCTGACGTCTCCGTGGTCATGGTCTCGGCCAGCACCGACAAAGCACCCACAGGGGTGCGCAACTCATGCGAGATGTTGGACACGAAGTCGCGTCGGATGGCATCGATTCGCTCACGGTCCGACACGTCGTGCACCACGGCAACTGTGCCGAGCACGGCATCACGACTCCCTATGGGCGCGCTCCCGCCGGGGGTATCAGCCGTGGACACCGGTTTGCCAGCCACCTCCAACGTCCTTCGGGGCGGACCGTAGATGTCCACGTGGCGAAACTCCGATCTCCCCACTGCCGCAGCCGCCAGCACATCGCGTACTGCCTGCCCCACCATTGTTTCACTGAGCGGCTCGTCACGGATGATGACGTCGGCCAAAGTGGAAAACACCACATTGCCGCGTTCATCACATACCTGTACCCCGTCGCTCACCGAGCGCAATGCTCCGCATACACGCTCGTAGGCGGCAAACAGTTCCTCGTGGGCCGTGGTGAGATCCGCAAGATGGCGCTGTGCCGCTTCTAAGCGCGCCGACAGTTGCGACGGCCGTTCTTCAGGCTTGCCAAATGGCTTGCGGGTCACGCCATGAAAGCTACGAAACGATGTTGGCCGCAGTAACACCGGAAGGTGAACGGGAGGTGACGTGTTTCGCAACAGTCGGTCACCGGTCAGTCATGATCATGTACCCCGGCGCCCATCATGGCGTAGCGCATTCGGTTGCTGACATTCACAGCGTGGTCTCCCAATCGCTCGTAGAACCGGGCCACCAGCGCCATCTCGATGGCCAAGGGGAGACTGAGCTCGGCATCGACTATCTCGGCCAACAGCGCTGCATGCAGATCGTCGAGTTCGTCATCGAGGATGCGCAATCGATGCGCTTGTTCCACATCCCGGGTGATGTAGATCTGGCGGGCCCGCTCCCATAGATCACCGGCAACGAGACCCATTCGCTCCACCAAACCACGGATGCGTGGTGTGAGGCCCGATGCCAATTGGCGAGCGCCGCGCCCGGCAATGTGCTCCACCAGATCTCCGCTGCGCTCCAGTTCGGGCACAATCCGCAACATCGACAGTAAGTAGCGCATCTCCTTGCCCAGCGGTGTCTGCAGCGTGAAGCAACGTTGGATGAGCTCTTCGATCTCGGCGTACACCGTGTCGATGAGGGTGTCGCGATCCATGACATCTCGGGCTGCCTTGGGATCGCTGGCCAAAAAGGCGTCGGTGGCAGCAGACACTCCGGCCGCCACCAGACCGAACAGTTCTGTGACGCGAACGTCGATCTCCGTGAGGTCATTGTCGAATTGCGAATTGCCCATACGCGCACCGTACGGAACCGGAGACACTCAGAGAAGGGTCCTTGAGCCTGCTGGCCGAACGTTTCATGGTTGTTCACCTTTCGTTCATCCTGGTGACCGTCCCACGCAACCTTGCCCCACCAACATGGGCACGGTCATGGTTCCTCCCGCTCCTGCCACCGCCATCCCTGCACCGGCGTCGCCCGACCTGTTGTCGACTGATCCCCGCCAACTCAAGGTCAGCAGGACCCCCACCGACCGTGCCTACCGATTGATCACCACCGGGGCGGCCATGGCCAGTCTCGTGGTGATGGGTCTCATCTTCTTGTTCTTGCTGGTGCAGTCGTGGCCGGCCATCAGGCAAGCGGGCTGGCATTTCTTCACAGAGTTTCAGTGGCGCCCGGATGATTCTCCGGCCATTTACGGCATTGGTTCCATGATGTTCGGAACCGTGGTGATCTCGATCATTGCGTTGCTGCTGGCGGTACCTGTGTCAATAGGAACAGCGCTGTTCATCAACGAATACGCCCCCCGCCGCTCACGCACCGTGTTGGTGTCGCTCATCGATTTGTTGGCAGCTGTCCCCAGTCTCATCTTCGGGCTGTGGGGTCTCAAATTCCTGCAGCCCCGCATGAACGGTCTCACCCGGTTCCTGGGCGATCACTTGGGTTTCATCCCCATCTTCAAAACCAAGGGCATCTTCGGCTCGTCGATGTTCGTATGTGGTGTGGTGCTGGCGCTGATGGTGATTCCCATCATCACTTCGGTGAGTAGGGCAGTGATGGCCGAGGTCCCTCGCGTGTACTGCGAAGCGGCCCTCGCCCTCGGCGGCACCCGAGCAGGCATGGTGAAAGAAGTGATTCTTCCGTTCGGCAAAGGCGGCCTGGTTGGTGCTTCGATGCTGGGCTTGGGCCGAGCGTTAGGTGAGACAATTGCCATCGCCCTCATCCTCAGCTTTGACTTCACCGTGAGTCCACATATTTTGCAGCCGGGTGGCTCGTCGGTGGCCGGCACCATCGCCATTCGTTTCGGAGAGGCGAGCGACAACGGTCGTAGTGCGCTGGTGGGAGCCGGATTGGCGTTGTTCGTGCTCACCCTCTTGGTGAACATGTTGGCCCGTGCTGTGGTTGGTCGTACCAAGGCGCCGAAGGGCGCCAAAAAGCCGCAGGACCTGTTGGTCCGGGCCGGAAAGTGATCGCCCCATGACTGCCGCCTCTGTCCCCAATCGGCGCGCCCCCCAATACGGTGCGATGGCCGCACTCGCCGCCCCCTTGGTCGCAGCCATTGCAACAGTGGGGCTGCTGTTTGCCGTGACACCACTCAGCGGCTCGCTCGGCTTCGTGCTCCTCGCCTTCGTAGTGTTCGTGGTGATGCACTACTTGCTGGTGCGACGCCTGGAGGGCGCCAAAGCCGCCGCCGACCATGTAACCACCGTGCTGGTGTCATGTGCCGGGCTGGTGGTGGTGGGACCACTGCTGCTCATCATTGGCTTCGTGGTGAAGAAGGGGTTGCCCAACCTCACTCCCCATTTCTTCACCACCACGCTCGAAGGCATCGACCCGAACGCGGCAGCCTCGGCAGGCGGCGCCGCTCATGCCATCACCGGAACGCTTCTCCAAGTTGGTCTGGCCACGCTGGTGGCCCTTCCGTTTGGAGTACTGACTGCGGTGTATCTCAACGAGATCGGCGGCCGGTTGGCCCCCGTGGTACGACTCATCGTGGATGCCATGAGTGGCATCCCGTCGGTGGTGGCGGGCCTGTTCATCTTCTCGGTCTGGGTGGTGAAGTTGGGGCAGGGTTTCAGCGGATTTGCCGCCGCTCTGGCCCTCGGCGTGCTCATGTTGCCCACCATTGCGCGGACCACCGAAGAGATGCTCAAGTTGGTACCCGGAGGGCTGCGCGAATCATCGCTGGCCCTGGGCTCTCCGGAATGGCGTACGGCGTTGCAGATCGTGCTGCCTACGGCGCGCGCTGGCATAGTGACTGCGGTCATCCTCGGCATCGCCCGAGTGGCAGGCGAAACGGCACCACTGTTGATGACGGCCTTCGGCGCCGACCGTGTCAACGTGGCCAAGACGTTCTCGGAGCCACAATCGGGTCTACCGCTGTTCATCTACCAGCAGGTGACCAACGCGTCGGGTTCGGCCGTTGACCGTGCCTGGACCGGTGCCCTCGTACTCATCGGCATTGTGTTGCTGCTCTTCGTGACCGCACGCGTGGTCAGCCGACCACGCAAGGAAAGGACCCGGTGATGACTTCCATCATGACCAATGACATGTCAACCGCCAACCGCAGCATCGAACGACGCGGCGGGTCACTCGAAGCCGAAGGTATCGCCTGCTGGTTTGGCCAGCGCAAGGTGCTCGATGACGTCACCTTGAGCATGGCGGCCAACACCGTCACCGCCCTCATCGGTCCATCCGGTTGCGGTAAGTCCACGTTCTTGCGCACACTCAATCGGATGCACGAACTGGTACCAGGCGCAGCCCTGGCCGGATCGGTTCGCCTCGACGGGGTGGACATCTACGGCGCCGAACTGCGAGCCGCACAAACCCGCCAACGCATTGGCATGGTGTTCCAAAAGCCCAACCCGTTTCCGTCGATGTCGATCAAGGACAACGTGTTGGCCGGCCTCAAGCTCACCGGTACCAAGACCGCCGATCGCGACGGATTGGTGGAATGGGCACTGACACGCGCTGGGTTGTGGAAGGAAGTCAAGGACCGCCTCGGTGCATCCGGTGGTGGGCTCTCCGGCGGACAGCAACAGCGGCTCTGTATTGCTCGGTCGTTGGCGGTGAAGCCGCAGGTGCTACTCATGGACGAGCCGTGCTCCGCACTCGACCCCACATCCACGCGACGCGTGGAAGAAACGATCCGTGAGATCGTCAGCGACGTCACCATCGTCATCGTCACCCACAACATGCAACAAGCACAGCGGGTGTCGGACCGCACTGCATTCTTCCTGGCCGAAGAGAACACACCAGGCCACATCGTGGAATCAGGCACCACCGAGACCATGTTCAGCAATCCACAAGACCCTCGTACCAACGACTACATCAACGGCCGTTTCGGCTGAAACCTACTGGCGAACATCTGCGTTCACTGAACCGGGTTCATCGGTTTCAGGCGGATTGTTGCTCCTTCGTTCACCTGTCGTTCGCCTTGCGTCTGGTTGCTGTTCTCCTCGCTTCCGTACGGTTTCATCAATCCCCCACCTACAGGAGATCCACTCGTGCGTACATCACGCAAACTCGTAATCAGCGCGCTGACACTGTCGTCAGTGCTTGTTGCCCAAACCGCCATCACCGAAACTGCACTGGCCCAAACCGCAACGCTCGACAAGAGCGTCACGGTCAACGGCAGCGGATCCACGTTCGTGTCGAACTTCATCGAGCAGTGCAAGGCTGACGTGAAGAAGTCACTCGACATCAACATTGCGTATCAGCCGGTCGGATCTGGTGCTGGGCGGTCCGGATTCATCAATGGCACCACGGACTTCGGAGCCTCTGATGTGGCCTTCACCGACACGGAATTGCCGAAGGTCAAGGGAAAGTTCGTTTACATTCCGCTCACCATTGGTGGCATCGCCGTCATCTACAGACTGCCTGGCGTCACCGAACTGAAGCTCAGCGCCCAGACCACTGCCAAGATCTTCGCCGGCACCATTGCGAAGTGGAACGACGAGGCCATCACTCGAGAGAACCCGGGTGTCACGCTGCCCAGCGAGACCATCCGCGTGGTGGTTCGGTCGGATTCCTCTGGTACATCCAATGTGTTCAGTGACTACTTGGCATCGGCAGGTAAGGGTGCATGGACCAAGGGCGCGCAAAGTACATTTCCCATCCCCGCCGGATCCGGGATTGCCCAGAAGGGTTCCGACGGAGTCACCAACTATCTGGCTGATCAGGGCAACTTCGGCATCACGTACGCCGAAACCAGCTTTGCCACCGAACGCAAGCTCGGCATCGCCAAGATCATCAACACGGCCGGCAATGCCGTTTTGCCCGACGCCGCCAACGTCACCGCAGCCATGGGCGACGCCGCCATCAATGACGATGGCACGCTGTTGTTGAACTTCAACACCACCAAGCCCGACGCATACCCGATCTCCACCACGGCGTATCTCATTGCCCCGGTGGCCATCGACGCCAAGAAGGGCGACGTACTGCGGGCGTTCCTCACCTACGCGCTCGGCGGTTGTCAGGAAAAGGCCAAGGCGGTTGGCTATGCACCCCTGCCTAAGAACTTGGTAGACCTCAGCCAGAAGGCCCTGGCCCTGGTGAACCCCGGATCAGCACCTTCGCCCACCGTGCCCGGAGCAGCCGCCCCCGCCGCGGCCGCCACCACCAATCCACCTGCCACTGCAGTTGCACCGGTGACCACCACCGCACCCACTGCCACCACCAAAAGGGTCACCAAGGCAACGAAGAAGTCGACTAAGAAGCCGATTAAGAAGTCGACGAAGGAGACCGTCAAGAAGTAACACCGATCCCCCCGGTGTTGCCAGGAAGGCCCGTCTCTCGGCGGGCCTTCCTTCGCGTAAGACTTGGCCGCTCGGGGCAGCCCGCGCCGCGACCGAATGGGACGTCATCGGAATAGGGGCGTACCCTGCCGCCATGACGTATCTCGGGGAACGCGTAGCCCACGATGCCGACGCTCACATCATGGAGCCGCCGGATTGGCTGCGTACCTACGCCGACCCGCAGTGGCGCAGCCGGATGCCGTTGATGTGGAACGAGTTGGTCGACGATCACGGTGACTCCGAGGTGGACCGCTTCACTCTTCGCCATCACGATTCCAACTACCGCGCTGATGACGCCTCGCAGATCATGTTGCGCAAGAACTATGCCGCCACTGGCAGCTTCTTGGCTGAAGACCGACCCCTGGCGGTGGACCTCATCGGCGTCCAGAGCCAGTTGATGTTCAACACGTTTGCATCAGGGCTGCTCTCGGCCACCGAAGCCACAGACCCCGCACTGGCTGAGGCAATGGCCCGTGCCCACAACCGTGGCATCACCGAGTTCTGCGCGGTAGATGATCGCTTGCTTCCCGTTTGCTATGTACCACTGGCAACGTTCGAAGGTGCTGCAGCCATCGCCGCCGAGGCGATCGAGCAGGGAGCGGCGGCACTCATGGTGGCGTCGGCGTGTCCGGCCGGCCACTCCCCCAGTCACACCTCACTGTTTCCGGTATGGGCCCAAGCCCAAGACGCCGGTATACCCATCGTGATGCACGTGGGCGGTGGCGGCCGGCTACTGAGTCCCAGGTACTTCGACAATGGTCTGCCGCCCGTGCCGGACTTTCACGGTGGCGCAGAAAACTTTCGGTCTATCGACTACCTGGCCATCCCCGGTCCGCTCATGCAAACCCTCAGTACGCTTATCATTGATGGGATCTTCGACCGGTTTCCGCAATTGATGTTCGGCGCCATTGAGCAGGGCGCGTCGTGGCTTCCGGGGTGGTTGCGCAACATGGACTCGGCATTTGGGGCATTCCGCAAGAACGAGCAACGGCTACAGCATCTATCCGCTCCGCCCAGTGAGATTGCCCGTCGCCAACTCAAGGTCACGCCGTACCCCCACGAGGACACGGGCTGGATCATCAAGAATGCGGGTGTGGAGATGTGTTTGTTTTCGTCCGATTATCCCCATGTAGAAGGTGGCCGCAACCCGCTGGCTCGCTTCGACACGTCCCTAGGTGATCTCGATTCGTCGGCTCGTCAGCGATTCTACTTCGATAACTTCGTGGAGCTGATGGGCCCCGTATTGGAGCGCGCCGGACTTCCCACGTTGGTATCGCAGGTCGCTGTGGCCGCCTGATCATGACGATCACGGCGATCCGCTGGCAACGCGGGCCACTTCATCTGGAGCACAATGCAGACCATGACAGGCTCTGCATTGCGTGAGATCTCCACGTTGTGGAGACGGGCCTTTCGAGACGGCGATGGCATTCGGTGGGCGCTGGTGCGTCGAGCGCGAGAACTGGTCGGTATCGAGCGCCTGGAGCAGCAGGTCAGCGCTCAGGCTGAGGCGCTGAGTCGGCTGGGCGAGCGGGCCGACATGATCCACCCCGCGCCCGACCCTACCGATGGGTTACGCCTGGTCGCTATCGAGGCACGCTTCGATGCGCTCGATGAACGCCTGACGTTCACCGAGTGGGTAGCGTCAGCTCAGCTGTTGCGCCAGCCCTTGATATCGATTGTCCTGGTCACGCTGGCCCGGCGGCCCGCCAGCCTGCATCAGGCATTGCAGTCGATCCACGCCCAGTCGTATGCGCACTTTGAAGTGATCATCGTAGGCCCTTCGGATCTCTGCCTTGCCAGTCCCTTCGCAGATGATCCCCGGTACCGTCAGGTGTCGTTCGACGAACCAGGTGTGGGCAAGGCCCGCAATGCGGGGCTGGCCTATTGCCAGGGCGAGTTCATCACCTACGCCGATGACGACAACACCATGGGCCCTCACTGGCTCCGCGCTGTGGTGTGGGCGTTCACCACCGATGTCGGCATCGATGTGGCGTACGGAGCTCGTCTGCACGAGAGACTGGCCGGCTGCCCCGTGATGCCTCCGGCCTACTGGCTCCATGAGCGGACCTGGGATCCGGCGGTGCTGCAACGATTCAACCCCATCGATACGCAGGCACTGGCCCACCGCAACGGTCTGGCCGAAGCCCGATGGGACGAGCAACTTCCCAGTTGTGTGGATTGGGAACTGGCCGTGCGTCTTACTGCCTCCGGACGGGTGAAACCATTGCCCATTCAAGCCTGTATGTACAGCACCCATGAAGAGGGACGGATCAGCGATCATGCAAATACGTTGGAGATCCGCTCCGAGGTGCAGCGACGTGCTCGCGCCGTTCGTCGCATACGACTGCTGGCCCTCAGCCATTCCTATCCTCGCTTCAGCGAGGGCTACATCGAGAGCGAGCTCACGGCGTTACAGTCCCGCTTCGACATCGTCGTGGCCAGCGAGTCCGGTGCGCAGGCTGGGGCCGAAACTGCATTCCACGTGTTCGAGTCGGTCGAACGCGCCATTGAGGTGCACCAGCCCGAGATGACGCTCGTGCACTTTGCTGATGTGGCACTGCGCTACCGGCCGATGTTGGCGCGCTTGCAGATGCCGTATGCCGCAAGGATCCATTCCTACGATCTTGAACAGGCGGCGCAATACGACTTCGAGAACGACCCGCTGTGCATCGGGGTTTGGGCGTACCCAGAAAACACTGCAGCCATCAGTAACTCCCATGCCCTTCCTGCAATCATCCACGGCGCCCATTCGGGGTCATACCCTGGCGGTGTGCGAAGTGGGGTGGTGTACGCCTCGTCGTGTCTGCCCAAGCGTGATTGGGCAATGCTGCGTTCGGTGTTCGGCGCCCTCCACGGTATCGAGCGAACGGTGATCTTGGCCACCTGTTGGGGGCAAGAGGCGATGGTAGGCCCCGTGACGCAGTCCTTCGCCGCCACCGACCCCCGAATCTCCGTGCGCACCGACGTGGCCACCACCGAAGTGATGCGGGCGCTGTCTGTGGCCACCACACTGTTGTACGCCCCTTCCTCCACTCACGCGGTGGGCAATCCCCGGTCGGTGGTCGAGGCATGGATGTGCGGCGCCATCCCGGTGATGCCGGACACCGATGATGCTCGTGCCTTTGCCGGCGACCACGCTCGCTACTACAGCGATGCACGTCAAGCAGTGGAGTTGATCCGCCAACTCAACCAGTCGGGCGACGAACTCGACAAGGAACGAACAGCCAATCTGGAGTACGCCACCGCCACCTTCGCCGCCGCTGATGTCCACGATCGATTCGCAACCGAACTGCATGGAGCATTTCAACGTTGGGAGCAGTCGACGAACTGAGCCATAAACGCTGGTAGCGGAAACGGCCGGTCCAGTCGTTGATCACACGGGCGGCGCGGCTGACTGCCACCCACACGTTCGATCAGGGACTTGCGCCCGACGTGGTGGTTGCTCCGGGGACGGCTCGGCTCATCGCAGCGACCCGTCAGCCGTGTAGTACCGCCGCTTCGCCCACAGTGCGACGTAGACCAGCCCTACGAGCACGGGCACCTCGATGAGCGGGCCGACCACGCCGGCCAACGCCTGCCCCGACGACACGCCGAAGACCCCGATGGCCACTGCGATGGCCAGTTCGAAGTTGTTGCCAGCTGCGGTGAAGGCGATGGATGCGTTTCGTTCGTAGGGGATCTTGCGGCGAATTCCGACGTAGAACGAGCCGAACCACATGATGGCGAAGTACACCAGCAATGGGATGGCGATGCGCGCTACATCGAGTGGTTGGTTGGTGATGCGGTCACCCTGGAGGGCGAACAAGATGACGATGGTGAACAGCAGCCCGTACAGCGCGACCGGTCCAATGCGCGGCAGGAATCGGTGCTCGTACCATTCGGTCCCCTTTGCCCGCTCGCCGAGCGTCCGCGTGAGGAACCCGGCCAACAGAGGAACACCGAGGAAGATGAGCACCGACTTGGCGATCTGCCACACCGTGACACTGATGCCCTTGGAGTCCCATCCCAGCCAGCCCGGCAACAGCTCGAGGTAGAAGTAGCCGAGCAGGGAGTAGGCCACGATCTGAAACACCGAGTTGATGGCCACCAGCACCGCCGCCAACTCGCGGTCGCCACACGCTAAGTCGTTCCAGATGAGCACCATCGCAATGCATCGGGCCAACCCCACGATGATCAGCCCGGTGCGGTACTCGGCCAGATCCGGCAGGAAGATCCACGCCAGAGCAAACATCAGCGCCGGACCGATGAGCCAGTTCAACACCAGCGACATCACCACGGATCGGCGGTCCGCCAGCACGGTACCCATAGACCGGTATCGCACCTTGGCCAGCACCGGATACATCATGGCCAGCAGCCCCACGGCGATGGGCAGCGACACCGTGTCGATCTTCACCCGTTCCAGCGTGTCGTTCAGGCCCGTGAACACGCGGCCCAGTACGATGCCCGACACCATCGCCACACCGATCCACACTGGCAGGAACCGGTCCAGTGTCGACAGGCCATCGGACACCGACCGCCCCGGGGGCACCACTGCGCTCGGTGCCTCGCTCATTGCGGACCTTTTGAAACTGATTGGTGAAGCTCGAGCAGCGCCGTGTTCAATGCCTCGGTGGTGAGTTTCCGAGCGAACTGAGTGCGATCGATGCTCAGCAGCACGGAGCCGAGGCCGAGGCTGCCGGCATACATTCCATGGACGGTGCCTCACCGAGCACCGTATAGATCTCCCACGCAATATCTGGACCTTGGACCCATACCTTGTCCTGCACGGCGTAACAACACGATGTGTTCTCCTGTATGTCGGTACCGAAACCTTCAGCTTGGAATCGGGTGATGGCATCAGTGACCTCATCGGGGGACTCCACCTCGACACCTACGTGATTCATGGTGCCGGGCACACCGCCGCCGGCGATGAGCACCAACTTGAGGGGTGGCTCGGCAATGGCGAAGTTGGCGTAACCGTCACGGACCTTGGCGGGGTCGGTGCGGAACAGTTTGGAGTAGAAGGCGATGGCTTCATCGAGATCTGCAACGTTGAGGGCGAGTTGAACACGAGACATTGGTACTGACCTCCGTTATATTGACGTTTGTCGATGTAGTGATCATGACCAAGACATCGACAGTTGTCAATGTCTAAGAAGGGATACTTGATGGCCGGTAAACGTTCCACCGCCACCTGCTGTGCGCCGCTCCAAGAGACGGCGCTCAATCAGGCCGCCGCCAATGAACTGGCTACGGGCTTTGCCGCACTATCCGACCCGGCCCGGTTGCGCCTCCTCAGCCTCATTGCCACCGCACCAGCCGGTGAGGCTTGCGCCTGCGATCTGGTAATCCCCATTGGTAAGTCCCAGCCCACCGTGAGTCACCATCTGAAGGTTCTCACCGACGCTGGTCTCATCCACCGCGAGAAGCGCGGCGTTTGGGCTTGGTATCGGGCCAACTCCAGCCGCATCGAGGAGCTGAGAACCGCCCTCGGCTGACTACTCGCTCGCCAATGCTGCTCTCACCTGGAGTTTGGAGACATCCTCAGAGTTGCTTGTTGGCAACGCAGGGAGGCGCAACGTCAACAGCCAGGTGAGCGCTACGAACAGGGCTGAGCCCCACAACGCAGCACTCAGCCCGCCCCAGAGATACAGCACGCCTGAGAGCAACGTTCCCACCAAGCGACCAGCGGCGTTGGCCGAGTAGTAAAAGCCCACATCCATCGAAATGGCGTCATCGTCGGAGTAGGCGAGGATCAGGAACGAGTGCAGCGAGGAGTTCAATGCAAACACCACGCCAAACACCACCAACCCCCCAATTACAGCAAACGTCGTAGCCACATCCACGGCCACGGCAAACGCGATTGCTCCAGATACGCAAGCCAATGCCAACGCCCATTGCTGTGCGGCAAGGACTTCGTCGATGCGCCGGCCACCACGGCGTAACAGCCTCGGAGCCATCGACTGGACCATTCCATAGAAGATCACCCACATCGCCAGAAATGCACCAATGGCGTAATACGACCAGCCAAGCCGCTCATCCAAGAACACGGGCAGCGCCACCACGAACCAGATATCACGCGATCCAAACAAGAACAACCGAGCCGCTGACAACCGGTTGATCGACTCAGACTTCGAAAGAATTGAACGAAGCGGCGTCTTGTTCTTCGACTTGCCAATTTCCTCGTCGAGCATCACCGCCACCACCACCATCACCACCATCAGCATCGCAGCCATGGTCCAAAGCGACGCCGAATACCCCAACCACGCCAATAACACAGCACCTACGAAGAACCCCACACCCTTCAAGGCATTCTTGGAACCGGTGAGAATAGCCACCAAATGAAATAGGGCGCCGTCGCCGTTGCCCGCCAATGCCTTCACTGCACTCTTGGAGCTCATCTTGGTGAGGTCTTTGGCAACCCCAGACAGCGCCTGCGCACTCATCACGAACGCCACCGACACCCATTCTTTCCAAGTGGAACGGTGAAATGCGAGTGCGCCCAGCGCCACTACCTGCATCCCCAATCCAATGACCAACGTGCGGTTCAACCCTGTGCGCGCCCCAACCCAGCCACCCAACAGATTCGTGAGAATGCCCATGAACTCATACGCAAGAAAGAGAAAGGCGATGGAGACCGGTGAAAATCCGAGCTCGTGGAAATGCAGCAGTACCAACATTCGAAGCGCACCGTCGGTGAGTGTGAACGCCCAATACCCGGCTGTGACCAAGCTGTAGTTGCGGACTTTCATGGCAACGAACTGCGCTCGAGAGATAAAGCCAACTTGGCAGCCAACTCGGCCATCCGCCACGCATAGCCGTACTCGTTGTCGTACCAGATGAGGACCTTGAGCATCGTCTCGTCGATCACCATCGTCGAGGGCCCGTCGACGATCCCGGATCTGGTGTCATTCGTATAATCGGCTGACACCAACGGACGGTCCTCGTAGCCAAGAATGCCCTGCAATTGCCCCGCCGCAGCTTCGCGCAGCAACGCGTTGACCTCGTCGACTGTGACGGCACGCGCCATGGTGAACACGGCATCGGTGAGGGATGCATTCAGCAACGGCACCCGTACCGCAAGACCGTTCAACTTCCCCTTCAACTCTGGGTAGATCATCGTGATCGCCGTGGCTGAACCCGTGGAAGTGGGAATCAGCGAGTTCACTGCAGAGCGAGCACGGCGCAGGTCCTTGTGCGGTGCGTCGACGATCACCTGAGTATTGGTGAGATCGTGCATCGTCGTGATAGCGCCGCGCTCGATACCGATGTTCTCGTGCAACACCTTCACCACCGGCGCCAAACAGTTCGTGGTGCACGACGCTGCAGGGACAATGCGATGCATTGCAGAGTTGTACAGGTGGTCGTTGCAGCCCATGACGATGTTCAACACCGTGTCGTCGTTCACCGGCGCAGCAACGATCACCTTCTTCACGCCCCGCTCGAAGTAGGACTCGAGGCCGGCCAGCGAGAGGAATTTTCCGGTGCATTCCAGCACGATGTCAACTTCGTGGTCGTCCCATGCAACGGCACCGGGTATGCCTTGCGACGAGTACGACACGACGCCACCATCAACCATGAGGGCGGTCCCGTCCATGCCGACCTTGCCTGGGTACCGACCGTGCACCGTGTCGAACTCCAAGAGATGCGCAGCCACCGCCACATCACCCTTCAACTCGTTGACGTGTACGAGGTCCAACTGAGGTTGATGCTGCAAAGCCCGCACCACCAACCGGCCTATTCGGCCGAATCCGTTGATA
>JAYVGK010000132.1:0-22231 GCA_043772215.1 Acidimicrobiales bacterium
TCCATGTCAACGCCCATACGGTGAGCCATGAACTGGGCAACGGCGTCGGTGCTGGCCGACTTCAACACAATGCGCTCGTAGGCCCCCACTGCCTCGTCACCCTCGGCCAACTTCTGGGCTCGGATGAACTCTGGGCGCATGGCCTCGCACACCCCGGTCATTGCTGCCAGCCCCAGCACCACGCTGCGCATTGGCGACTCGTCAGTTGGTCGCGCTTCCAACGCCTCCACCAGTGACCGACTGAACTCGGCGTACTCGGCAAACAGCAGCGCCTCTTTACTGTCGAAGTAGCGGAACAAGGTGCGGGGGGCGACATCGGCGCGCTCGGCGATTTGGTCGATGGTGGTGTCGGCGTAACCCTGGGCATCGAAAAGTTGACGAGCAGCGTCGGCGATGGCTCGGCGGGTGGCTGCTGTGCGCCGCTCGCGTCGACCCGCGGTCTGGGGGTCGTCGGTGATGGTGCTCATGGTGACGAAGGTTACGTGATCTTGACTTGATTGTCACGAGTGTCATCTGTCAGAGTTGTCACACGGCAGTTCTGCCACTCGGCCGAACTGCCACTTTCGTGAGTCACCGTCAACCCGGCGAGTTCCGCCACCCAAGGACACCCATGCAGACGCCAAGCACCCCCCCAGCCGACTCCCCGATCACGCACCCCCCCATCGTCTACGCCCCGATCGTCTACCCCTATGGCATCCATCCCGACATTTATCGCCAACGCTGGAAAACACTGGGCGTACTGTGCTTGGCACTCCTCATCATCATCATGGGCAACACGTCGCTCAACGTGGCCATCCCGGTACTGTCCGAAAAACTTTCCGCCACCAACTCGCAACTCCAGTGGATGGTGGACGCATACTCCTTGGTGTTCGCCGGACTGCTGTTCACTGCTGGCAACATCGGCGACCGATACGGGCGCAAAGGCATTCTGCAGGCTGGCTTGGCGCTGTTCGGCGTAGCCACTGCGTATGCCGCGTTCATTGCCGAAACGGCCCAGCAGGTGATCGGAGCGCGTGTGGTGATGGGTATTGCCGGCGCCATGGTGATGCCGGCCACGCTGTCGATCATCACCAACATCTTTCCCAAGGAAGAGCGAGCCAAGGCAGTGGCCACATGGGCCGGCATCAGCGGCAGCGGAGCCGCCATAGGACCGCTGCTGTCAGGTTTCGTACTCGAACACTGGTCGTGGAACGCCGTGTTCGCCGTCAACATCCCGTTTATCGTGGTGGCCGTCATTGCGAGCCGCTTGCTCATTCCTCGTACGCCCAGTGATCACCACGCACCACTCGACATCCCCGGTGCTCTGCTGTCCTCGATCGGCATCGCCACCATCGTTTACGCCATAATCGAAGGTCCCACCCACGGGTGGCGCTCGCCTCAGACTCTGTTGCTGGCCGGTGCCGGACTAGCGGTCATGACGCTATTCGTACTGTGGGAACTGCGGACGCAGAGCCCCATGCTCGATGTGCGGCTGTTCCGGATCAGTGCATTCGGCGTGTCGTCGCTGACCCTCACGCTGGTGTTCTTCTCGCTGATGGGCATGTTTTTCTCCATGAGCCAACTGTTGCAACTGGTCTACGGCTACTCCCCCTTGGGAGCTGCGGTGCGACTGATTCCCATTTCCATTGCCATGATGATCGCTGCCCCCCGGTCGGCGGGCCTGGCCGCCCGGTTCGGCAAGCGCCGGGTGGTGGCCAGCGGAATGTGGTTGATGGCCGCTGGCATCACCACGCTCACATTCATGAGCGCGCAGTCGAACTATCCGCTCCTGGTAAGCGGGCTGTTCGTCATGGCGTTCGGTATGGGCATCGCCATGTCGCCCACCACGGACTTGTTGATGTCAGCCGTGCCCCGTGAGCAGGCGGGCATGGGTTCGGCCATGAACGACACCACTCGGGAACTGGGTGGGTCTCTGGGTGTTGCCGTGTTCGGCAGCCTTCTGGCGTCGCGCTATAGCCACGCACTGGCCCCCGCCCTGGGTGCACTGCCAGCCAAGGCTCAGGCAGCCGCCGAAGGATCATTGGCCGGGGCGTTGCAAACGGGTGCCAAGTTCACCGACAGCAGCGGTGCGGCCATCATCAGCGCAGCCAAGAATGCCTGGGTCAGCGGTTTCCGCTTCTCGCTCATCATCGGTGCCGTCATCGTCACCGGTGCTGGCATCTTGGCCTGGCGCTTCCTGCCTGACCAAGCCCACGATGCCACTCCGCTGGCGGACTTGGCCGCTGAGGACGAGATGCTCATTCCTGAACTGGTCTGAACCTGGTGTGAGGCCGACTCGCTCATTCGATCAGCGTGACGGCGATGCCACCCAGCATCACCGTGGCATCATCCACTTGACACCCTCGGGCCGATGCAGCAGCTAGGAGGGAGGGGCCGTTGTGCACTCGGATTGCGATGCCAGCGAGCCCCTCGCCACGATCGTCCGTTGCCACCGTGAACCGCAACACCGCATTGTCCAAACCAATGGTTGGGACACCGGCCATCGTGTCCACCTGTAGTCCCAGGATCTGCGACCACCGTCTCGCCAGCGGTTCTGGGTCATTGCTTTGAATGTCAACAGACACGATGGCCTGCACCGCCTCGGCGCGGGCCGTTTGCCAGTCGGGACCTGCGGGCTCCCACGGTCCGCTCATGGACTCACCGCCCAACTGCACGTCGATCTCCAAGAACGATCCCCCCGTGTCGCGTGGATGCAACTGCATGAGGCGATAGTGGTCCGTGTCGCGTTCCACTACCTTGCGCACTCCGGCAGCGTCCACCCTGGCCTTCACCGGGCCGTGGTCGCTGCACTGCAAGATCACCATGTAGCCACCGTCACCGCCACGACGCTCCAGGTACCGGCCACCGGTAGTGCCCGGTTCGGTGGGTGACACCACCTCGATGAACTGTTCACCGGCCGGCATAACTGCGTTGTGGAGCCCGAATGCCGCCACGCCCGGGTCACGGTAGGCAACGTTGATACCCAGCACATCGTGAAACTCCGACACCACCGACTCGAGGTCGTCGGCCACCAAGGCGACCTGTCGCAACCGGATCCACATACGTTCTCATTTCGCTGAAGGTCTCTTCTTCTACCGGTGTGATCTTCGTCCCGGTGTGACGGGTGATTCCAATCCTTGACAGGAGCGCATGCTCACCATTTTCGTGACACGCTCTACGGAGCCCGGATCGGGAGGGCTACAAGGGGAGACGTTGTGAAGGACTGTTGTCGTTGAAAGTAAGTGTGCTGGGTGCAGGTTCGTGGGGTACCACCGTGGCGTCGCTCACCAGCGCCCGACACCACACCACGCTATGGGCCAGGGACCCGGCCGTGGCCACCGAAGTGCAGTATCTCCACACCAACGAGGGTTACCTTCCTGGCTTCACGTTGCACCCCAAGTTGTGTGCCACTGCAGATCTCGAGGAAGCAGTGGGCGATGCCGAGTTGTTGATCGTGGGCGTACCATCGCAAGGGTTTCGCACGGTGTTGGAAACGGCCAAGCCGTTCATCCGACCGTGGATTCCGGTGGTGAGCTTGTCCAAGGGGCTCGAAGCGGGCTCGCTGTTGCGAATGACCCAAGTGATCAAAGAAGTCCTACCGGGACGGCCCGCCGCCGCCCTAACGGGGCCCAACATCGCCCGCGAGATCATGGCCGGACAGGCAGCAGCTGCGGTCATTGCCACGGAGGATCTCGACGTGGCTGCGGCCCTCCAAGAAGTGCTGCAGCGAGGAGTGTTCCGGATTTACACCAATCACGATGTCATCGGCTGCGAACTCGGCGGTGCGCTGAAGAACGTCATTGCCATTGCCACCGGCATGGCCCAAGGGCTGGGAGTGGGGGACAACACGCGTGCCACCGTCATCACCCGTGGTCTGGCTGAACTGAGCCGGTTGGGGGTGGCCATGGGAGGCGAAGCAGCCACGTTCTCGGGGCTCACCGGTATGGGCGACCTGGTGGCCACGTGCGTAAGCCCGACCAGCCGCAATCGCCAAGTGGGTGAGCAACTGGGTAAGGGTCGTGAACTGGCCGACATCCTGGCGGAGATGAAGATGGTGGCCGAGGGCGTAAAGACAGCGGTCACCGTGCAGGAACTGGCCCACCGCCACGGGGTGGCCATGCCGGTTTGTGCCGCCATCCACCGTGTCATCATCGGGGAGACCAAGGCCGACGATGCCTATCGCGGCTTGCAACGCCAGAGTGCGGGCCATGAGGCCGAGCCCGGATGAGTGGACCAAGATGACCGAAACCAGTACGCCCACCATCGGGAGAAACACCATGCCAGCAGCGGCCATCTTCGATCTTGATCGCACCCTCATCCTCGGATCGTCGGCGCCGGTGTTTGCCCGCCACCTGCGTGAGGCCGGTCTCGGCGGCGGCGGCGGCCAGTCGCCGCTGATGGAGCCGATGGTGAAGATCTTCGAACTGTTCGGCGAGTCATGGACTGCCATGCAGGCGGCTCGACTGTTTGCCAGTACGGCCAAGGGGTGGCCTGTGGACACCGTTCACGAGGCCGCCCACGCCGCCGCCCAGGAGCTGCTCACCACGGTATGCGGATTCGTTCCCCAACTGCTCGAAGGGCATCGCCACGCCGGTCGCCGTTTGGTCATGGCCACCACCTCGCCGTATGCGTTCGTACAGCCGTTGGCCGAGGCACTCGGGTTCGACGACGTGGTGGCCACCGCATGGGTCCAGGAAAACGGCGCGTACACCGGTAAGGTTGATGGGCCGTTCGTATGGGGACGCGGTAAGCGATTGGCCGTACAGGCCTTGGCCAAAGAGCACCAGATCGAGTTGCGAGAATCATTCGCATACTCCGACAGCTTCTTCGATGCCGGGCTGTTGGCCGCAGTGGGGTATCCGACGGCGGTAAACCCCGACGCCAGGCTGGCTGTGTTGGCCACACTGCGGGGCTGGCCCATCCGTCATCTCGACAAGTCGCCAGGTGTGGTCAAGATAGTCGGACGCGAATTGCAGGATTGGTTCCGTCCGTTGAACCGTCCCGAGCTATGGCCCAACGCGCGCTTCGAATTCGATGGACTGGACAACATTCCTGCTCACGGTTCAGCCATCGTGGTGTTCAACCACCGCAGTTATTTCGATTCGGTGGCGGTGGGATTGTTGATGTCGCGCTCAGGCCGCACGGCGCGTTTCTTGGGCAAGAAAGAGGTGTTCGACGCACCCTTGGTTGGCCAATTGGCTCGGGCGTTCGGAGGCATCCGGGTGGTGCGAGCGTCAGGTTCTGACGAACCGCTGGAGGCCGCCGCCACTGCACTACGCGCTGGAGAGTTGGTGGCGATGGCCCCGCAGGGCACCATCCCGCGTGGCCCGGCATTCTTTGATCCGGTCCTACAAGGTCGTTGGGGGGCAGCACGCCTGGCTGCCATGTCCGGTGCACCGGTGATTCCGGTGGGGTTGTGGGGTACCGAAGCGGTGTGGCCGCGCAACAGTCGATTCCCAAAGTTGGACGGGCGTCCGTTGATCACCATCAGCGTGGGACCGCCCGTGTTGCTGCCACATCACAGTGATGATGACGACACGGCACGGATCATGGACGCTCTGGTGGCACAACTGCCCTCGGAGGCGCGGGTCCGTCGCACCCCCAGCGAGGCTGAGTTGGCGGCCACGTTCCCGCCCGGATACCTGGGTGATGTGACCAAAGAGGCGGGTCGGCGCCCCGGCACGGACGCGGATCTCGTGGCTGACGCCGCCCCGGCGAAGAAGCGGGTTGCCAAGAAGACCACAGCCAAGAAGAGCGCAGTGAAGAAGACCACAGCCAAGAAGACCACAGCAAAGAAGAGCGCATCCAAGAAGACCGCAACGAAAAGGGACTTAGCCACCCGATCGAAGCGACGCCCGTGAGCGACGCCAGCAAGGTGCGGTCACCCCGCCCGGGCGCTGACCGTTCGCTGCATTTCGAGCGGAGGATGTCCGACGCCGAAGCCTTGATGTGGAACGTGGAGAAAGACCCGTGGTTGAACCCCAGTGGAGCCACCGTCACCATTGTCGACCGACCCATCGACGCCGCCTTGTTCCGCCGCCGTATCTGCGTGGCAGTGGCCAACATCGCTCGATTGCGACAGCGGGTCGTGCCCGGCGTGGCACGCCTGTCGGCTCCGTCGTGGGCCACCGACACCGAGCTCGACATCGACTACCACGTCCGCCACATCAGCCTGCCTTCGCCCGGCACCCGTCGCCAACTCTACGACCTCGTCACCCATCTCTACGAGGATCCCTTCGATCGCACCAGGCCGCTATGGCAGTTCGTGATCATCGATGGATTGCGCGACGTGTCGGGCCCCGAACGGGGCGCTCTCTTCATGAAGATTCATCACTCCATCAGCGACGGGGCCGGGCTGGTCCGGATCTCCGAGTCGTATATGGAGCGTCGCCGTGACGCGCCACCACCCAACGATGTGGATCTGAGAAAAGTGCTGGCTGACGCCGCCGAAGCAGACCAGAGGGAATCCGACGAGGTCGACGACACCACGGGACCAACGGGCTTGGTCAACGTAGCCACTCGAGGTATAGGCAATGTGGTGCGTCAACAATTACGGGTGGCCCGCAGAGTGGCCAGTGGGGCACTTTTACTCTCGTCCGACCCGTTCGCAGCCAAAGAATCTGGCGAGGCGGCGTTGGACACGCTGCGGTCCATGTACGGGCAACTCACCGGTTCCGGTGGGCAATTGGCAGGCGGATCTTCGCTATGGAAACTCAGGTCTCGACATCGGCATCTGGAGTCCGTGCGCCTACCGCTGGTAGACGTCAAGTTGGCCGGTATTGGTCTTGGTGGTTCCATCAACGACGTATTCGTCACCGGTGCCGTCATGGGGGCTCTGCGCTACCACGCACAACGCAACGTCGAGGTGGATGCCCTTAACATCTCGTTCGTGGTGAGCACCAAGACTGATAGTTCCAGCGGCAGCAACTCTTTCACCCCCAGTCGCGTCCAGGTGTCCGGCGAAATCATGAAACCCCGACAGCGATTCCAAGCCATAAGTGCGCTTATGGCTGCTGGCAAGGCCGAAGCGCGCAGTTCCGGTGCGTTGTCGGGAGTGGCGGCAGTAGCCAACCTGCTGCCTACATCCGTGGTCACCCGCTTCGCCCGAGCCCAAGCCGCCAAGATGGACTTCGCCACATCCAACCTGCGTGCTGCGCCCTTCACCATGTACATCTCCGGGGCCAAGGTGTTGGAGAGCGCAACCATGGGTCCAGTAGCGGGCACTGCGTTCAACCTCACCGCCGTCAGCTATGACGGCTCGTTGGACATGGGCCTGTTTGTGGATCCGACCGCCGTAGACGACCCTTCGGATCTGCGCCACTGTATGGAGGTGGCATACGCCGAATTACTTCACGCAGGCGGGGTCAAGAAGGCAGCGAAAGCTACGATCGCTCCTACTCGGGGCTCCCGACGACGCTCTTGAAACTGAGTCGTAACTTGGTGCGATAAGCAATGATCATGCCGTTTTCGATAAGCACATCCATTTCCACCACCTCGGCAACCCGTAGGTCGGCATAGGACTTCGAGGCTACTTTCACGGCGTTCTGGGCTGCCATCTCCCATCCCTCACTACTCGAGCCGATGAGTTCAACCACTCGGTAGACACTTTCGTTCATCGTGTTCCCCTCTGCTGTTGTGACGCGTGCTCGGTGTGCTTGATGGAAACTCGCATATCAGCCACAAAGCTGAGTTGTCCGTGGGCGTCAATTCGACAGCTCAGCCCAGATATTTCGCCCACCCGGGCGTCGTCCCATCGTGAGCAAAGGTGGCCCACCCCCACATTCGCCGCCGATGCCCAACTGGTGGTGCTCTCAGCCACGATGTGCATCACCTTATACACGCTCTCCGAGCCACCGCGTACCACCGGTGGCTCGTCATCGGCGAAGTCGTTGGATACAGACTGACGGCTGAGTGCGCGAATAGCCTCCATGAGGTCGCCGGTCATCTGTTGACGTCGCCGCCGTTTGGCCCCTCCGTAGTCACCCGGCAAAATGGGGCGCCCCACTCGCATCACTGCCCGACGAAACGGTCGCGGCACTCGGGACCCGATCGGCTGGATTCGGTCTGTACCCACCAACCCAATGGGCACGATGGGGACGCCGGTGAGCAGAGCCAATTCGGCCACTCCGGTATGTCCACGGTGAAGCAGCCCGTCGCGCGACCTGGTGCCCTCCGGATAGATGGCCAATAGCTCACCTCCACGCAACACCCCCGCCGCCGTGTCGAGTGCCGCCATGGCTTGGCGCCCGACGCTGCGTTCAATGGGAATCATTCCGAGAGCGGGAAACAAGTGTCGGGTTTTGAAGCTGTCCATGTACTCGGCCTTACCGATGAAGCGAGTAGGCCGAGACACGGACAGCATCAACACCACGGTGTCGAAGAACGAGATGTGGTTGGCGGCCAGGATGGCACCACCAGCGGTGGGGATGTTCTGAGCCCCCTCGACCTTCACTCGATACAACTGGCGATACAGCGGTGCCAGCCCGGCCTTGGTAATCACCACTGCCCGGTCCGGGTTCACGGCTGGACACTACGAGCTTATGTCGGGTCGCGGCGATTCCGCTGGAGGATGTCGAACTATGCGCGGAACTGGACCCCTCCGCTCTCCAGCTGCCCGGTGCTGAGTTTAAGCGACCTAGTTCAGGCTGTAGTGGCGGCGCAGTTCGGCTTTCACTTCGTTGGTGATGATGTGATCCCGGTGGGCCTTCGGAGCGTGCTTCACCGTAGCCTTGTCGTAAGCCACCACCACCCGCCCGTCCTCGGATTTGTACGAGTTGTGCACCGGTACATAGTGCTCAGCGGACAATAAGCCCACGTCAACGGCCAGCCACTGGGGCGCAGCCGAGTCTTCGTCGTAGATCACGTCGGCCACCTTGCCTATGTGGTCACCATGCTCATCAACCACTTCGGCGTCGTGAAACACGGTGGGTTCCTCGTGCACACTGGGGTCGATCACTGAGATGGTGGGGTCGTTTACAGGAATGTCCGGATTCGAGATGTTGGACATGGGTCCTCCTCGTATTGGTCGGCGTAGAAAGGTTCTACCCGGCTGGTGGAGGACTAAACCCGCAGCTTCGACTTTTGGCTGACACAATGGCGGCTGCACCCATAGCGGTGTCGTCGTTCGCTGATTGGCGGGCGCCAAGAACTGAGGAGGGCCACGTGGCCGATGTTGCGAAGTTTGTGGACAAGGCATTCGAGGGCCAGGATTTCAGTGCTCTGGCCAAGGCACCGGTGTCGGCGTTGCAGGGTGTCTCTGATGCCGATGCCGATGCACTGAAGCAGTCGCTGGGCATCGTCACCATCGCCGATCTGGCCACCAACAAGTTCGTCCTCTGGGCTCAGGCCATCACCACACTGTCCAAGTAGTCGAAGCGGCCGCCGGCGGGAGCCCGCCGGCGGCTTGGCAACATCAAGCGCAGTGCGCATACCGTGCCCTGCGTGTCCACCCCACTCCCCCTCCACAACCTTCGTGTCCTGGAACTGTCCGGTGGATACGCCGCTGGTTTGGTCGGCCGCCTGCTACGTGGATACGGCGCCCATGTCAGCCGCATCGATCACGGCATGACGTTTGCGCTCACCACGGACGAGCAGACGTATCTGCATCAAGGTAAACATGTCGCCGATTTGGCGGATCTGGGCAAGCTGTTGAGCCAGGCTGATCTCATTGTGAGCGACGCACAACCCCACCTGTTGACCCGTTTGGGCATCGACTGGCACTCGCAGCATATGGCCCGTCCCGAACAGGTGATCGTGTCGGTCACGCCATTCGGTCTCACCGGTCCCTATGCCGATCATCAGCACACCAACGCCGTGGCGTTTGCCCTTGGAGGCATCATGGGCCTTACCGGTGATGCTACGCGCACGCCGTTGCTCACCGGTGGCAACCAGGCATACGCCTTGGCCGGCATCAACGCATTCGCAGCCGCCGTCACTGCTTGGTTGGGTCGCCAGCGACATCATCACGGCGACGTACTGGACATCTCCGGCCAGGAGTGCGCCGCTGGCATGCTCGAGTACTACGGACCGCAAGCGTCGTATACCGGTGTGTCCACTCTGCGGATGGGCAATCACACACGCGCCACCTGGGGGGTGTACCCATGCCTGGACGGTTACGCAGGCGTGTTCGCCTTGGAGCGGCAAGTAGGGCCGCTGTTTGAACTGCTCGACGACCCCGAACTCGACCATCCCCGATTCCGTGAACCGTTGCAACGCCTGCTGGTCGCAAACGATGAGGAATTGTCCGCCAAGTTGTATGTGTACTTTGCTGACAAAACCCAGGCACAGTTGCGAGCCATCAGTTTGGCCACCCGTGTTCCCATCGGGACCGCAACCACACCGAGGGAACTCCTCACCAATGCTGGCCTCTGCGAACGCGGCGCGTTCGACACCGTGATGGTGGACGGGCTCGTCACCACAGTGCCTGGGCGACCGTTTCCCGGGTTTGGGTGGGCCGCCTCCGATGCGCCTCTCAATGATCCTGAACTCAGGTTAGTAGGTGACACCGTGGGGCCGCCACGCCTTCCGCTGGCGGGGTTGCGAGTGATTGACCTCACCATGATGTGGGCGGGGCCCTACGCCACGTTGCGCATGGCAGAGATGGGAGCCGAAGTAGTCAAAGTGGAGTCACCCTCCGCCTGGGACAACATCCGTACGCTCATCTCGCAACCGGGCGTGGATGACCCGTGGAATTCTTCGTTCTATTTCAATGCCTACAACCGTGACAAACAGTCGTTGACGTTGGACCTGGCTCAGCCCGCTGGTCGCAACGCTCTACTGAGTTTGGCGGCCCATGCCGATGTGCTCATCGAAAATTATCGCGCTGACGTGCTCGACAAGCTCGACTTGGGAGTGGAGGTGCTGCACGCTGCCAACCCAAATCTGGCAGTAGTGAGCATGGCGGCGTTCGGTAAACATGGACCAGACCGGAACTATGTGGGCTTTGGTCCGGTGATCGAGTTGATGTCTGGGCTGGGGTCGTTGTCGGGATACGGCGACGGCGAGCCGTTCAAAACCGGCATTTCGTATGGCGATCCGGTGGCCGGGATCTTCGCAGTGGCGGCTACCGCCTTGGCATTACTCAGCGCGCATACTGGTGTGCATGTAGATTTGGCTCAACGAGAAACTGCCATGGTTCTCATAGGTGAGGCCTTCCTGGCCGCTGGCCGGGGTGAGCAGCCGGTGCATCGAGGGTGTCGAGACGCCCGCTTCGCTCCTCAGGGCTGCTATCAGGTGGCCGGTGACGACCAGTGGTTGGTGGTAAGCGTACGTACGGATGACGAATGGCGGGCACTCTGTGACGTGCTCGGACTGGATACCGAGAGCGATCTGCGACCGCTCGATAGCGCACAGCGACACGTGCGGCACCACGAACTCGACGCCGCCGTCACCAAGTGGTCGATGACCCAAGAGCCGCAAGCGGCCATGGACTCCCTCCAAGGCGTGGGGGTGCCGGCAGGCCGGGTGCTCGACGTTGCTGCCATTCTCGAAGATCCACAGTTGGTGGCCCGAGGTTTCTGGGTAGAACTGCCGCACCCGAACATGCACCTCTACCGCCAACAGGGGGTGGTGTGGCCCATGGCCGACGCACAACCCGCCCCTCGACGCCACTCACCATTGTTCGGTGAGCACAACACCCAAATCCTCCAGGGGCTCCTGGGTTACACCGACGAGGAACTCCGCCAGTTGCGCGCCGATGCCGTGATTGCGGATCGCCCCATCAACCCCGGTGTCGGCTGAGAGTTCAACGGCCCCCGTTCGGGCGCCGCAAACTGGCACTCAACAGCTCACAAGGTGTGGTGAAATCAGGGCAAAGCCCGCTGAGCAGCCGTACTGGGCGACCGTTTTCCCCTTGACTACGTGCCGATCTGTCGCGCTTGAGTCGAAGGGGTCCCCGTCGGGCTCAGTCCTCGCTGACGCCCTTGGGGCTTCGCTGATTCATGAACCCGAACAGGTAGCCCGCCACTCGACGCATCTGGATCTCCTCAGCGCCCTCGGTGATGCGATAGCGCCGATGGTGCCTGTAGATGTGCTCGAAGGGCTTGTGCCGTGAATAGCCCATACCACCGTGAACCTGCATGGCTCGATCCGCTGCCTCACAACACAGGCGATTGGCCCAATAGTTGCACATCGACACCCGGTCACTCTGAGAGAACGCCCCATACTTGTCCATGGACCACGCTGTCTTGTGAATGAGTGCTCGAAGCATTTCACATTGCGTATGAAGTTCTACCAAGGGGAACTGTATGGCTTGATTGGAAGCCAGCGGCTTGCCGAACGGTTTACGGTGCTTGGCGTACTCAATGGACTCATTGATGCAGTACTGCGCTGCCCCCAGACTTGAAGCCGCCTGACGGATGCGGTTCTCATTGAAGAACTCCTGCACCACGCCCAGACCCCGGCCTTCGCCACCGAAGATGGCGCTGTCGGGCACCCTGATGTCGGTAAAACGTACGTGGGCATGGTCGGTGGGCATGTTGAAGGTCCACAGAAATTCCACTATCTCGAAGCCCGGACTGGCAGTGGGAGTAAGAAATGCAGTGATACCGTTACCATCGCCGGCCTGGCCACTGGTACGAGCAAAGATCAGGTCGTACTGGGCCTTGTGTATACCCGTATTCCAGGTTTTCTCACCGTTGATGATCCAGTCGTCGCCATCGCGTACCGCAGTGGTCTCCATATGGGTGGCATCCGATCCGTGCTCGGGTTCGGTGATACCGAACGCAAAGCCTCGCCGACCTTCGGCCAAGTCGTCAATCCACTCCTTCTTCTGTTGATCTGTTCCGTACTTGATCATGAGCAACAGACCTACGTTGTTGCCCACGATGGCATGCTCGTTTTGTAGATCACAGTGCAGCCCCAGACCTTTGGCGGCGAGGTGCTCGCGAATCACCGCCATCCCCAGATTGGTGCCGTTCTTGCCGCCGTATTCAGTGGGAAACGGGTATCGGTAGTGACCAGCGGCGTCCGCCTTCTGACGAGCCGCACGCAACAGCGCCTCCCATTCCTCATTGGGCAGACCGCCGCGGTCCCAATCGGTGCGCGCGTCCTCCCGGCGGTGATCGAAGAAGCGGATGTTGTCGTTCTCGCGCTCCAACGGCTTGATCTCTCGTTCGATGAACTCGTCGAGCTCCTCGAGATACAGGGCCAGATCCTGGGGAATGTCGAAATCCATGGTGAGCAACGCCTTTCCGTTGGCATCAATCTAACGGCCCAGGCGCCACATCTCCCAGTCACCGCAGCACGCACCAGCCCAGGACGCTAACCGCTGGTTCCGCCACTCAATGTTGGAGCAAACCAGTGTTGCGAGCGAGCAGCCACAGCCGGGCCCCAGGACTGCTGGGCATAGGGCACCGGCATCTGGTCACCACCCAGCACAGCATCGATGATCTGCCACGATGCTTGCACCACATCCGCTCGGGCGAACTGTGAATGGTCACCACGTCGGGCGTCATCGAAAAGTCGGGCATAGGCGTCGAGATCCTGTCGCGAACGGTAATCGGCGGCGGTAACCATTTCCGTGGCTGCAGTACCCATTGCTTGGGCCGCACTCCGAGCTTGCAGCGTGAGCACCATGGTCTCTTGGGGCGACATCCGGATTCGCAGCTGGTTCGGTTCCGGCTCACAATCATGGGCAATGAAACCCGGTGCCACTGCTTCGCCGTAGGTGACCACGATCTCGGTGAGTGTCTCGGCCAACGCTTTGCCGGCGGTGATGGTCCATTCCACCCCTCGCCACCGATTGTTGTCGATCACCAAACACGCCCGTACGTACGTGTCGGTGGTAGATCCGTCAGCCACCCCCTCGACCTCGTGGTAACCCTCATACTGCCCGAACACCACATCGGCACGGCTCAACGGAACCACCTGCGACAGCACCTGAGCCCGTCGGTTGTTGAGGTGCTCGGCCGATGACGATTCCGGTGGCTCCATGGCCAAAGCCGCCACGATCTGCAGCACATGATTTTGCACCACATCGCGCATGGTGCCATTGCTGTCGAAAAACCCCGCCCTCCCCTCGATGCCAAACTGCTCGGCCATGGTGATGCTCACCTTCGTGATGTGAGCATTGCTCCACGACGGCTCCAGTATGCGGTTGGCGAAACGCAACACCATCACATTCTGAAGCGACTCTTTTTGCAGATAATGGTCCACCGCAAACAGTTGGTCGTCGTCGAAATGTTCGGCAATCAACGCAGTCAACTGCTGGGCTGATGACAGGTCCGCGCCGAATGGCTTCTCGATGAGCAGACGGACTCGGGTCCGCAACTCCGTGTTGGCCACACCCACCACCACATCAGCAAACACGGTGGGCGGTACGGCCAAGTAGCACAGCACCTGCGAATGGTCCTCCAGCATGCGGGCAAGAGCGTCGTACAACTCGGCAGAGTCGTACTCACTTTGCATGTACGACAGCCGCGCAGTCATCGACGTCAAAACGGTTTCGTCCAGGTCACCCTTGTTCTCATGGGCTTCCCGGACCGCCGTGTTGGCGGTATCGCGAAGTTTTTCGGTGGTCCATGCCGAGCGGCCCACACCAATCACCGGCATGTCCAAGCGCTTTATGACAGCCAAATCGTAGAGCGCAGTGAAGATCTTCTTCCGGGCCAGATCACCGGTGATACCGAAGACAACGAGGGCACTGCAGTCCTGATCCATCTGCGAACCGTACCCAGTGGAGGCGGTGGAGAAACCCGGGTGGTCAACACGACGCCGGCAAATCGCCACTGGTGAAATCGATCGGGCATCAACGGATGTCAGCGGTGGCGCGTAGCTCGCACCTGTGGCGTATACCCGCCAACAGTGCGCCACACCCACGCGTAATCCGCCACACCTGGGTCGACGGTTGCGCGCAGGTCCGCCACCCCTTCGTAGCCGGACCTAACGGGCGGCCGCTGGGGTGAGCGTGGCGCCGATAGAACGAACAAGGTCGGCCAGATGGCGTCCCGCATCGGCAACTTGCTGGGCCAGTTCTTCCATGCACGGGCCGGCCGCCGCAGGTGTTCCCTCGGCGGCGCACAACGCGCCGTGACATCCGGTGAGCAGACGGCCCGTGTCACGCTCTTCTGCGATGTAACGCCCGAGCAGGCCACCGGTGACAGGGTCGAGGTCCTTGTTCTCGAACATCGTGTCGAACACATCGCCGCCGGTGCCGTTCGGTGACCGGATGAGCTTGAGTTGTTCGAGCTTCTGCCGATCCGACAAGGCGGTGGATGCGGCAATCGACATCTTGGCGTCATGCTGCGGGTCGTTACGTGGAATCACCCCGAAACCAAGTTCGTCGATGCGCTTTTCGAACGCCACTGCATGCTCGGCCTCGCGCAGAGCCACGGTGTGTAGCACTGCACAAACATCGGGATCGGTGGTGACCGACGACCAACAGTTGAACAGCTCGGCTCCGTTGCGCTCACCCATGGCAATGGCGTTCAGCAGACCCAGATAACTTGGCTTGGTATCCATGGCCAGACCATAGGCCTACGTACCCCCACATTGCCTACCGAGTTTGGCTATTCAGCTCGATCGGAGATTGAACCTCGATCATCGTGGGTAACAGCCGCGTATGGTTCGCAAGCAAGCATCCAAATGGCAGTGGCTCCATTTCTTCACCGGAGATCGCCACAAAGAGTCTGTGGCCCTCGCTGATCAAGCCACGGGTGGAACTCCTTCAGCTGGTGCCGTCGAGGAAGCCGAGCATGTGGTGAAGGCCAACCGCGGGGACTTGGGCGTTGACGAAGCTGAGGCAATAGCGTCTCAGGTTCCCGAATCTCCCGTGACCGCAGTACAGGTGCCCGACCCGCAATAGGTCACAGCGATCAAAGCGCAATCATCACCAATCCGGCCAGGGCGAATCCCAGGCCCATCACTTGCACTCGCTGCAGCCGCTCTCGGTCGATGATCCGGGCCAGTGCCACGGTGGACACCGGATACAGCGAGGCCAACACTGCCACCGTCGACAGCAGGCCGCCACCGATGGCCAGCACGTAGAGCACATTGGCCAGTTGATCCAAAACGCCGGCCAGCATCACGAGCGGAAAGGCCGCACGCGAGGGAAACAGTGGCTGACGGTGGCGGCGGGCCAGCACACCGGGCACCAATATCGACATCGGTCGGGCCGCTACCAGCGCCCACAGCCCTACGTGTTCTGGCTTGCCCGCCTGTTGGAGCATGACGAAGAACATTCCGAAGCCAATGCCAGCCCCGATAGAAATGACCACCATCCAAAGCGGTTTCACCACTGCTCCGTCGTTCGGCGACATGCTCACCAGCACCACGGCCACCAGCGCAGAGGCGATGCCAACCATCCCCAGGGCACCTGGGCGTTCACCCAGCACCACGGTCCCGACCAGCAACGCAATGGCGGCGGCCACCACCGCGGTGATGGGAGACACGATGCTCATGGTGCCTATGGCGAGGCCGTGATAAAGCAACATGATTCCGGCGGCACCGCCCAGGCCACCGAGCGCACCAAACCCCAATGCGCGCCATGTGGGACCGTCGGCTGGCACCAGCCACACCGCCACGCCAAGCACGCCGAGGCCCATGAGTTGCGAGCTGAACGTGACGGCGGTGGTGGACACCTTGCGGGTGGCCTTGCCACCGCAAAAGTCTGCGCAGCCGTAGACGATGGCCGACGCAATGGCCAAGAAGAGTCCCAAGGGTTACGAACTCGGCGCTGACAGGTCCACCACTATGGCCCTGTGGTCGCTGAACGTGAGCTCCTCGGCCGCCGATGCCGACACCGACGGGAACCGACCGTTGGGATCGTGAAGCAGTACATGATCGAGCTGTAGACGAGGTGAAGGGCTGGGGAACGTGGCATGTCCTGACGCCAATGCCTGCCAGCGGCTGACCACGGCGGGGATGGGGGCTGGCAGGTTGAAGTCACCCAGCAGGATGCGGGGGCCGGGTAGCGAGGCCAGCGCCCGAACCAAACGACGGAGTTGCCACACGTTCCATCCTGGGACAAACGACAGATGGGTGGCTGCCACCGTGCACACGCCCCATGGCGCCTCCACCACTGCCGCCACACAGACGCGCGGTTCGTCGTCGATGAATATCCAGCGATTGACGCCGGGGATGAACACCGGCGCCCGCCACGGAAACGGCGTCAGGACCACAACGTGCCATGACCGAACAGGCCAGATGGTGATGAGTCCAGTGCCGTAGGAAGTGGACAAGCGCCCAGGTCCATACAGATCGTGTCCGCTGGCAATGTCCAATCCGGTGGCTGCACTCCAAACGCCGCCGGGCTCGCCCACAATCGCTGGCACGAAACGCCACGACACTGCACTCTGGGCCGCTTTGCCGAGTGCGCCCGCCACAACCGCCGTTTGATCCACTCCCCCGCTGCGCTGCTGCATCCGGTCAACTTCTTGCATGGCCAGCACATCGGGACGCAATGCGGTCAGTGCCGAAACCATCCTCGCCGTGTCTACGGCGCCGTCGTTCAACGATCGACCGTGGAGCAAGTTGCTCGTCACCAGTCGCCAGCTCATCGGCACCTCGCCTGGCGTGTCGATGCAACGAGGGCAACACAGGGGTGGTTGTGCATCCGCTGACGGTACATTCCATTCATGGTTGCACCGCTCGCTTTGGACCTCTTGAGGAGCCGTCAACGGCACTGGAGCCTGCCGCAGCCGTTCTACACATCGCAGGAGATCTTCGATCTCGACATGGAACACATCTTTGGCCGCTCGTGGCTGTTCGTGGCACTCAGCTGCGAAGTGAAGAGCCCCGGGGACTGGGTCACGGTGGAGTTGGGCCGCGAGTCCATCATCGTGGTGCGAGGCAATGACGGCGATATACGGGCCTTTCACAACAGTTGCCGCCATCGCGGATCGCGTATATGTCTCACCGACGACGGACGCTCCAAGCGGTTCACCTGCCCATATCATCAGTGGAGTTACGATCTCACCGGCGAGCTGGTGGGTACCCGACACATGGAGGGTGATTTCAACAAGTCGGAGTTTGGACTGGCACCCGTGCACTGCCAAAATTTGGCTGGGTACATCTTCATCAGTCTGGCTGCCACCCCGCCTCCGTTTGATGCAATGCGGCGTGACCTCGAACCGTTTATCGCCGCTCAGGACATCGACAATTGCCAGGTCATTCACTCCCAGACCCTGTTGGAGCAGGCCAACTGGAAGCTGGTGCTCGAGAACAATCGCGAGTGCTACCACTGTGTAGGCACCCACCGCGAGCTACTGCGTACGTTGGCCGAGTTTGATGACCCCAGCGACCCCCGGATGGATCCCGGCTTTGCCGCCCTCATCCACCGCAAGAACGCCGAGTGGGCCGCCCAAGGTGTGGCCCACGGCCCCACACCGTCCAACATCCAGTACCGGGCGGTACGCCTGCCATTGATCGACGGCGCAATGTCGATGACCATGGATGGCGAGTTGGGTTGCACCAAATTGATGGGTAACTTCACCGATCCAGATCTTGGCTCAGTCCGCATGCTGAGCCTGCCCAACAGTTGGAATCACCTCATGGCCGATCACTTGATCGCCTTCCGAGTGCTGCCCAAGGGACCCACCGAAACACTGGTGACCACCAAGTGGCTGGTGCATGCCGATGCGGTGGACGGCGTGGACTACCACGTTGACCGAGTCACCCATGTGTGGCGCGAAACCAACGTGCAAGACAAGTTGCTGGCCGAACACAATCAGTTGGGCATCAACTCCCTGGCTTACCGTCCGGGGCCCTATTCGGCCCAGATTGAAATGGGCGTACGCGACTTCGTGGACTGGTATTCGAGCGAGCTCGAACTGCGCCTGAGTGAGGTGTCCGGGTAGGTTCGCTCCATGAGCGATCGCCCTGTCATCGATTTGTTGGATCCAGCATCGTTCGCCAACGGCCATCCGCACGATCAATACCGGTGGTTGCGCCAGCACCAACCCGTTCATCGCCACGAGGAGGCCAACGGCATCGGCTTCTGGGCCGTCAGTCGACATGCCGACATCCGTGCGGTGGGTCGTAACCCTGCGGTGTTCTCGTCGTCGCCCACCATCATGATCTCCGACGATGGCGTGATGGAGTTGGGCGATCACGCCATGATGTTGATGATGGACCCGCCACGCCACAGCGCGTTTCGGCGGCTGATGATCCCGGATTTCGTCCCGCTCGCCGTCAGCGGCATGCGCGACCGTGTGGGCGATTTGGCCACCCAGATCATCGACGCGGTATGCGAGCGAGGCGAATGTGATTTGGTGGAGGACGTGGCCGGTGAGATGCCGTCGTACGTGGTAGCTGATCTGCTGGGCCTGCCGCTCGAGGATGGTAGGGAATTGTACAAACTCACCGAGACCATTCACTCCTCGCCGGAAAGCGTGCCCCAGGGGGCTGGGCTGGAAGCGGTGATGAAAATGTTCGCCTACGCCCAAGAGGTGTTCCAAGATCGGCGTGCCCATCCTCGTGATGATCTGTCCAGCCGGTTGGTGCACGCCGAGGTGGAGGGTCGGCCGTTTGACGAGATCGACTTCGCATTGATGTTTTTGTTGTTGGTGGATGCCGGCGGTGACACCACCCGCAACCTGGTGGCCGGTGGTGTGGATGCGCTGTTCCAGCACCCATCCGAGCGGGCCCGACTGGCGTCCGACATTCATGGTCTGTTGCCAACGGCCATGGAGGAGATGCTGCGCTGGGTGTCTCCGGTGACGTACATGCGACGCACCGCCACAACGGACGCAATGGTGGGTGATCAGCGAGTGTCGGCTGGCGACAAGGTGGTGCTCTACTACGGGTCGGCCAACCGGGACGAGGCGGTGTTTCATGATCCGTATCGTTTTGACCTAGGCCGTAAGCCCAACGATCACATCGCCTTTGGGGGCGGCGGTCCTCATTTCTGCCTGGGGGCGCACCTGGCTCGCGTTGAGGCCCATGCATTGCTGCGCGAGCTGTTCACCCGTTTACCCGACATCGAGGCGGCGGGCCCTACGCAGTGGCTGGCGTCCACGTTCATCAGTGGGCCAAAGCATCTGCCCATCACATTCACTCCTACATCTGCTTGAGGGGCGAGCGCAGCATCTCGGCTCGGATTTCGTTGGTATGTTCACCGATGAACGGAGCCGGCCGCCGGACGCTGCCTGGTGTAGCCGAGAACCGCACAGGGATGGGGATCTCGTGATACTTGCCCACTACCGGGTGCTCTGCCACCGGTAGGGCCGCCACTATGTCGTCCAATCTTGCGATGCGGGTGGCCGGTACATCGTTGGCTTCGCACAGTGCCATCCAATGTTCGGTGGTATGCATACGTAGAATCTCAGCCAGTGCTCCATAGGCGAAGTCGGCGTTGTTGATACGTTCTCTACCGGTGGCCATCCGCTTATCGTCCATGAGCGCCCCCCGTCCCACTTCGCCGAGCACCAAGTGCCAATGCCGGTTGCTGTACGGCAGGATGCTGATCCATCCATCGGCTGTTGGTTGCGGGCCTCTCGATGGACTGAGTACACGGCTGTAGCCAGCAGGGCCCATGGCGGGTACGGGTGTGGCCCCGGCAGCGTGCTCCACCAGTGTGAACGCCCGCATGGTGTCCAACATGGGCACCTCGATACGCTGACCCTCCCCAGTGCGCTGTCGATGCACCACCGCCGCCAACACGGAGTACACAATGGTAAGTCCACAGATCTTATCGGCAATGATGGAGGGCACTACTCTCGGTTCCCCGGTGACCTTGTCGATGGCATCGGCCAAACCGGACGCCGCCTGGATCACATCGTCGTAGGCCGGGTCGTTGGCCTGGGGTGAATCCGCCCGGAACCCGTGCGCTTCACAGAAGATGACATTGGGGCGTACGGCCCGGACATCGTTGTACGTCAGGCGCAATCGGCTGAGCGGACCGGGGCGCAAGTTGGTTACCACGATGTCGGACGTGGCAGCAATCTGCAGGAACAGCTGGCGGTCGGCCTCAGCCTTGAGATCCAAACAGACATTGCGCTTGTTGCGCAGCAGGTTGAGAGACACTCCAGACAACTCGTGGTGTGGACCGGGCCCCATAAAGCGATTGGTGTCGCCGTGACGCTCCTCCACGGAGATCACATCGGCTCCCAGATCACCGAGAATCTGCGTGGCGTAGGGCCCCATGATCACCGAGGTGAGGTCGAGCACACGGATGCCATCGAGAGGTCCAGCCATAGGGCCGGACCCTATCGTCCATCCTCCACCCCCATCCATCCACCGTCCATCCACCGTCATTCATCGAGTGAAGCCTGGATTGCCTGCGGCAACGCTGGCTCCACTAGACAGCCGAGGCTCGGCAGTGGTGGCCGCAGGCTCAGAAGAGGTGCAGGTTGGCCCGACGCCCGGCGCTCACCAGGAGGGCACGGAGGTCGTCTTTGTCGCTGGTGAGCACTACATCGCCATCTCGGGCCAGAAGAGCCACATGGGCATCGACCACATCGAAACAACTAGCCCGTCCGCACAGTTCACCGATCATCCTCGAGATCTCGGGCGTTAACCCACGCTCCTCCACGCCGGTCAACAGTCGGGAAAGCAATGCCTGCTTTGGACCAACGCGACGCCAGGATTGACCAACACATCCAGACGATGTCACCGGCCTTTCGCCCCTGCGACGAGCTGCTTCGAGTAGGGCTGCCACCTCCCGATCGCCTCGCTCAAATGCGATCAGCGCACCGGTGTCGAGTACCAGCCCCATCACGCCGCCCTACGGCGCCGCTTGGAGGCGCGTGTGAGCACAGCATCCGCAGTGGCAACCTCGACCTCTGCAAGCGTGCCGAACCGACTCTCCCAGGCTTGAAGGGCGCCACCAAGACCATCCAGGCGCAATCGGTTTGCCGCAGCCTCCGCCAACCAGGCAGAAACGCTCTGATCGGAGACCGTGGCCGACGCCCGGATGGCGGCGCCGAGCTCTAGGTCAAACGAAACGCTCATCTTCTCTACGCCCATGCCTGGAGCATACCGTGGTAGTCCCTACCGTGGTAAGCGCACAGAATGACCTACGTATGCGAACATCTGGCATGAACATCGCTCGGTCACTGTGGTCGCGGATGGAGACCATCCATGCGGTTACATATTTCGGCCCCGAATCGGCTGAGGCGGCCACGGCGGCCGGCCTATCGAGCTTCTGGATGGGTTACTTCGGCTTCCGGGCAGCACCCATGGGGCCCGTTGAAGCGGGGGTGGTGGAGGCAACGTTCTTCAACTTTGCTCCGGGCTTCGTACAGCGGTGGGTCCCGCACCTGTGGCAGCACGCCACCCCCCCAGCGCTGATCGGTGCTCGCAGTGCGGCTGCCGC
>JAYVGK010000133.1:0-1848 GCA_043772215.1 Acidimicrobiales bacterium
GCGCTGTCGGTGCTCATCATCCCGCTTTGCGTCATCTACAGCTGGAACCACTTTCCGGATCCCCACAACCCCAAGGCGTTCCTGGCGTTGATGTTGGTACTGGAAACGGGGATGATCGGCACGTTCATCTCGCAGGACCTCATCCTGTTTTTCGTGTTCTTCGAACTCGTTCTCCTGCCCATGTACTTCATGATCGGAGTATGGGGTGGTCCCAATCGGCAGTACGCGTCGCTGAAGTTCTTCTTGTACACGATGTTTGGGTCGGCATTCATGCTCCTCGGATTTCTGGCGCTGTACTTCAAGGCCGGGCGTACATTCGACATTGCCGAACTTACGCAGAACGTGCAAAGTGTGGGGCTGTCGAGCGGTACTCAGAAACTCATTTTCGCCGGGTTGTTCTTGGGCTTTGCCATCAAGGTGCCAATGTTTCCGTTTCACACCTGGCTCCCTGATGCCCATACCGAAGCACCAACCCAGGGTTCGGTGATCCTGGCCGCCGTACTGCTGAAACTGGGTACGTACGGTTTCATCAAGATCGCCATTCCAATCCTGCCCCAAGCAGCCAAGGCCTGGGCCCCATGGATTGGTGGGCTGGCCGCATTCGGCATCATCTACGGAGCGTTGGGGTGTCTGGCCCAAACCGACTTCAAACGCCTCATCGCCTTCTCGTCGGTGGCCCATATGGGTTACGTGATGCTCGGTATCTCCACGCTCACCACGTATGGCATCAACGCCGCCATCTTCGGCATGGTGGCCCACGGCCTCATCACCGGCATGTTGTTCTTTTGTGCCGGGTCCATCAAGGAGCGCTTCCATACTTTGGAGATCAAGCGCATGGGCGGTCTGTTGAAGCAGATGCCCAAGCTCGGTTGGGTACTGGGATTTGCCACCATGGCCTCACTCGGGTTGCCCGGCTTGGCCGGATTCTGGGGCGAGTTCCCCGCCATCTTGTCTGCCTACCAACCGCACGAGTCTCTCAGTGTGCAGTGGTTTAGAGCCTTCATGGTGGTGGCTTCGGTGGGCACCGTCTTCGCCGCTGGTTACCTGCTGTGGCTGTATCAGCGGACCGCCTTTGGCACTCCCAAACCAGAGTGGGACGGGCACGTGTTCCACGACGTGGCGCCCGAAGAATGGGCGGCTTGGATACCCATGCTGGCGCTGATCTTGGTGCTTGGCTTGTTCCCCGGACTGATCTTCAAGATCACGGACGGTTCGGTCCAGAACCTGGTGAGCCACGTCTCCCAGTCGCTCGGGAGATGACAGACCCATGCTGGCTGCGCTGAATGCGCTCATTTCGGCAGCCGGGTCGTTTAACGCCCCGCACCTCGATTACCACGCACTGGCGCCCGAGATCGTGCTCACCGCCGTGGCGCTCATTGTGTTGGGGGTGGACCTTGTGGTGGACGAAACCCGCAAGTTCCTGGTCACCACCATTGCGGGTTTCGGGGTACTGCTGACCCTCATCCCCATCGTCACCCTGGCAGTGGACGGCAAGGACCGGTCCATGCTCGGCGGCGCATACGTGGTGGACAACTTTGCTTTGGTGCTCAAAGCCATGTTCATCATTGCGGGATATCTCACCTTGCTGATGAGCTCCAATTATTTGCAAGAAGGCGACTATCACGAGGGTGAGTACAGCTTCTTGCTGATCAGTTCGTTGCTGGGCATGATCGTGATGTCCTCAGCGCGCGATCTCATCACCATCTTCATTGCGTTGGAAACGTTGTCGTTGCCTGCCTACCTGTTGGCCGGCTGGCGTAAGCGTGATCGCAAGTCCAATGAGGCCGCCATGAAGTACTACTTGCTTGGTGTGGTGGCGTCAGCGGTGATGTTGTACGGCATGTCGCT
>JAYVGK010000134.1:0-5620 GCA_043772215.1 Acidimicrobiales bacterium
GGCGGCACGTATCGACTCAACGCCGACATGCAGAATCTCCCCACCGGCGATTGGCTGGGTAAAACCCTGGGACTGGATGCGCAAAAAAAGACCACGGTGTCCGAGGAGCGCCCATTGGGGGGCAAAGTTTCGTCGCTGACCACGATAAAGAGTGGCGGTCATTGGTATGTGAGCTTACTGTATACAGCCGCTGAACAGGCCCGCACCAGTGCAGGAATGGCGCTACCGAAGTTGGGTGATCGCATTCCGGCCAACGGTGCCGACAGCGCCGAGGGTGCCGTGAAGGCGATGTTCGACGCCGCCGCCGGTCTCGATGTCCGACGGATGGTAGAGCTCATGCCGCCTGATGAGTTGAGCGTGCTTCATGACTATTCGCCACTCTTCTTGGCTGACGCCGAGAAGGCAGCCGTGAAAGGCCGGGCCCAGTTCAGTCTCACGTTCCCCAATCTGAGAATGAAGACCGATGGCACCGGAGACACGGTCCGGGTGTCCATCACACGGTGGTCAGCTGACCTCCGGTTGAAGTCGGTCGACGGCCCCGAGTCCAAGGTGCTCCTTGACGGGGATTGCATCACCGCCACGCTCAACGGTGAAACCAAACAACGCTGCGGCAAAGATGCCGCCAAACTGCTCACGGACTTCGGCGTGCTGGATTCCAGCGCAGAGCTGGACAAAGTGGGCGCGCAGTTCAGTGCATCGATGTCCAAGGCATCCGACACCAGCAGGTTCACCGTGGTGAAGCGCGACGGCAAGTGGTACGTGAGCCCCGAGCGAACGGTGCTGGACGCAGTCACGGGTCGACTGGCCAAAGTCGCGAAGGGTGACATCGACAAGTTAAAGCAGCAGTACACCAGCTTTTTCGACAATGTCCTCGGCGGGGCCGGTCCGTCCGTCTAGTCGAACAGGTCGGGCTGCTCACGGGCGATACGGGTATATAGCGGCTGGAAGTTGAACCACCCGGCCGTATGCGTGCCTACTTGAGAGCACGTCAACTGCGCCATTTCGGCATCGATGAGGATGGGCGTGCCGGCTGCTTCGGCCATGAGTTGGGTTTGACAGCTGCGGTCCATGGTGATGAACCACCACGCCGCTTCGTCCACGCTGTGACCTACGGTGAGGTTGCCGTGGTTTCGCAGAATTGCTGCTTTGTTGTCGCCCAGGGCGTAGGCGATGCGCTTGCCTTCTTCGGTGTCGAGGACCACCCCGGTGTAGTCGTCGAACAAGGCATGGTCACTGTAAAACGCGCAGACGTCTTGGGTGATTGGGTCCAGGAGTCGGCCCAGGGTGGACCATGTCTTGCCGTAGGGCGAATGGGCATGGGCGGCAGCCACCACGTCGGGGCGGGCTGCGTGTACTTGGGAATGGATGGCGAAGGCGGCCTGATTCACTGGCTGTGTACCCTCCACCACCTTGCCGTCGTGGCTCACCAGTAAGAGGTCACTGACCCGGATGTGCCCGAAGTGCATACCGAACGGGTTCACCCAGAAATGATCGGTGAGCTCCGGATCCCGAGCGGTGATGTGGCCTGCCACCCCTTCATCGAACCCGAACTTGGAAAACAGACGTAACGCTGCGGCCAAGCGTTGTTTGCGGTGAAGTCGCTCGTCCACGATGCTCAACTGGGGCGGGGCCGGAAATCGGGTCTGGCCACCACCCACCAGCTTGGCCAGTGTGTCGTGCGGTGTCAGCGTGTCGTCGGATGCAGTGGTCATGATGACCTCCCTCGAGTTGGGTATCTCAGCCCAGTGTACGGCGGATAGGACCATCATCACCATGTCGCCAAACCCGCATCTGCCAATGCTGGCCAGGCGCAGGTGGCCTAGGCCGAAGTCTCGGTCCGACATCGAACACAAGGCCACATGGGTTCGACTAACGGTGGCAATCTCGGTTACGCCGAGGGCCGCAAATCTATGCGCAGCACCAACACGCCGGCTTCCAGCGTGCCGACGGCGTCGCCGATGATGGCAAAATCCATGAAGTCAGTTTGAGCTCTTTCGGTGATCCGCTTGCGCTCGGCCCCCTCCACCGGCGGCATGGGGCGGCTTTTCACTGCTTTAGCTCGCTCTCGGAATCTCAGGAGCATGGCTTCGATGTCGAGGGTTTCGCTCACCCCATGAACCTACCCGGACAGGCGATGGGCCTGGTGTGACATACGTCCGGGTGCTGAGCTGCCCAGTTGGCACCCGTTGGTGTCGAAGCGGGAGTACGATGATTGTTCGCACAAGACGAGTACACACGTAGATGTTGGGAGCCGCAGGTGAAGAAGGGACGGCATCGGCGCTTCGAAGAGGCCAGAGCCTTGAAGCGTTCATCGGAGACGTTCACGGAGCCCTGCGTTGAATGTGGTGCCCCAGCCGACGAGGCATGTGCCTCATGGTGTCTTGCCCGAGTCCTCGATGACGAGGATGAGGATGTCGAACTAGATGGCGCCGAGTCAGAAGACGCCGAAACAGAAAGAGCTAGCTGGTAGTTATGAGCGGATCGCCCCAGGCGACTGCAACGCCTGTCGGGTCATCCACCGAGCCAGAGCTGCGCAATCTCGCCATTGTCGCCCACGTTGACCACGGGAAAACCACCCTGGTCGATGCCATGCTGCGTACCACCGGAGCCACTTCGGCACGTGGTGAGCAGGTCGATCGGGTCATGGACTCCAACGACCAAGAGCGCGAGCGTGGCATCACGATCTTCGCCAAGCAGGCGTCCATCCGGTGGGGTCACTACAAGCTCAACATCGTCGACACCCCCGGCCACGCTGATTTCGGTGGAGAGGTGGAGCGGGGCCTGGCCATCGTCGACGGCATCTTGTTGCTCGTCGACGCCGCCGAGGGCCCCCTGCCCCAAACCCGGTATGTGCTGTCGAAGGCGCTGGCCCGGCAGTTGCCGGTCGTTGTGGTCATCAACAAAGTCGATCGCCAGGATGCTCGTCCGGCGGAGGTACTCAACGAGATCGAGCACCTCTTCCTCGATCTCACTGAAGCCGCTGGCCTGCACCTCGACCATTTGGACTTTCCCATCGTGTCGGCCATCGCCCGTGAGGGTCGGTCCGTCAGTGGAGTGGGTATGCCCGGTGCTGCCGACGACCTCACGGCGCTGTTCGAGGCCATCGTCAAAACCATCCCCGCCCCCAACGGTGACCCGGACGCCCCTTTGCAGGCCATCGTCAACAACCTCGATGCCTCGGAGTACCTCGGCCGCCTCGGCGTCGGACGGGTCCAAAGCGGCACATTGCGCAAGGCCGATCAAGTCGCCCTCATTCAGGCCCTCCCGGCGCCCGGCGTGCCCGGCGGCCTCATCAAGCGCAAGCCCGGCACGCTGTTTGCGGTCGACGGGCTCAAGCGAGTCGAGGTGGACGAGATCACTGCCGGTGACCTGTTCATCATGGCTGGCTTCCCTGAGATCAACATCGGCGACACGTTGGCTGACGTGGCCAACCCCGTGGCGTTGGAACGTCTCGAGGTGGACGAGCCGGTGCTTCGTATGACCTTCGGCGTCAACACCGCCCCCACCGCTGGCAAGTCCAAAACCAGCAAGTACCTCACCTCGCGCCATCTGCGTGATCGGCTGAATCGCGAGATTCTGGGCAACGTCAGCATCCGTCTGGCCGAAACCGAGTCACCAGACATCCTCGAGGTGGCTGGTCGTGGTGAATTGCAGTTGGCCGTACTCATCGAGGCCATGCGCCGCGAAGGTTATGAACTGCAAGTCAGCCGGCCCGAGGTCATCACCAAGGAAGTGGACGGCAAGACTCACGAGCCGTTTGAAGAGGTCACCGTCGACGTTCCCGACGAGTATGTGGGTGCTGTCACGCAGGCGTTTGCGCCTCGTAAGGGCCTTATGGCTGACATGCGTCCCGGCGACAATGGCCGGACCATCATCCGCTTCGATTGTCCGTCACGGGGCTTGTTGGGACTGCGTTCGGAGTTGCTCACCCAAACCCGGGGCACGGCCCTGGTGCATCAGCGCCATGAGGGTTTCATCCCTTGGGTGGGAGATTTGCCGCACCGTATCGGCGGCGCCATGGTGTCGGACCGAGCAGGCAACACCACCGAATATGCCCTGGACGGCTTGCAAACTCGCGGGCAGTTCTTCCTCGATCCGGGCGAAGAGGTGTACGAAGGCATGGTCATCGGGGAAAACACGCGCAGCGACGAGATGCTGGTGAACATCGTTCGGGAGAAGAAGCTCACCAACATTCGTACCCATGCTCATGACGATCTGGTGCGTTTACCGCCCAAGCGTGAAATGACGTTGGAAACAGCCATCGAATGGATTGGGCCGGACGAATTGGTGGAGGTCACGCCCACAGCCATCCGGGTGCGTAAAAAGATGCTCAAAGAAGAGGATCGGCGCCGCTCCGGCCGCAAATAGTCAGGCTTTGCATCACGGCTCGGTCCAACCCTCAGGGATGGATCGGGCCGTTTTCGCGTTTGGTGCTAACAGAACCCTAACGCCAGGGTCGCAGTGGTCTACAAGGGCGCTTGTACGGTGAGGTTGTGCAACTTCCCCGTTTCGCACGCAGTAGTGCGCTCATCTCACTGTTTTCGTTGCTCACGGCCACAGCCCTTCCGGCGGTACCGGCTGGCGCCCGTTTGGCATCAGCCCCGAAGGCGCAGGCAGCGCCTACTCCTGTCCCTGTGAAGTCCCCTGTGGTGGCCAGCAAAGCTATGAAGACCACGAAGATCACGACGAAGAAGAAGGTCTCCAAAACCACCAAGAAGAAAGCCACCAAGAAGCCTGCGCCCACGACGAGTACCAGCACCACGCTGTTGCCCGTGGTGGTTCCGGTGGCAGTCAATCCCGATAACAGCACCACCGTGGCCACCCTTCCTGCCGCCACCAGCACCACAGTGAAGCCCGGCCCCACCACAACTCTCCCGCCTGCTCCGTTCCCGGCTCCGGCGGCTGCCCCCACCCGTCCAAGTGCCGCCACCATCGACGCTTACCGCGGTGTGGGTATGTGGGTGGATCGTTTCGACTGGACCACCCAATGGTCCAAGAAGCCACTGCCCCCAGTGAACGTCGCCAGCGTGGACAAGATGGCATCCGTAGGTATACAGACGATCTATATCCAGGCTGACTACTGGTCCAACCCCACCGATGTGTTGGAACCCGACAAATTAATTCCCATTATCAATCGAGCCCATGAACTGGGCATGTATGTGGTGGTGTGGTATCTGCCGTCGTTCCAGGATGTCAACACCGATCTTCGTAAGACAGTGGCCATTGCCAACCTGGACGTAGACGGCATCGACATTGACATCGAGGACAGAGGGGGTGTCAAGGACGTGGCCGAACGCAATCGACGGCTCATCGCGTACTCCCAAGCGTTGCGGGGTTTGCTGCCGGGACGGGCCATCAGCAACGACATCGTGGCCACCACACTGCTGGACGCTGCCCCCAACTTCTGGACCGATCCCAGTGGCGTGGTGAAGCCCGGTCCGTCGTATTGGGGCGGGCCGTTTCCGTATCGCGAGATCGCTCCCGCCTATGACATGTGGATGATCCAGAGCTACTGGACGCAACGTTCACTGGCTTCGGGGTGGCGTGATGGCTATCGCTACACACTGGAAAATGTGAATCGGTTGCGAGCGAATCTCGGGCGCAATGATGTGCCCATCCA
>JAYVGK010000135.1:0-1592 GCA_043772215.1 Acidimicrobiales bacterium
CGATACCTCGAACGTGGCCTCGACTGTGCCGTTGTCGTAGGCATGCATACTGTGAGGGTTTCCAAGTATGGCCAACCACTCGGGTAGCGGTTGGTGGGGAAACATCACCGTGGTGAGTACGGAGGGGTCTGACGACCAAGCGGTGGGATGCAGCGGCCACTGGGCACCGAGAGGTAGGGGCGCAGTGGTGTGGTCCCGATCGGCATGAGCGGCTGTGATGCGATCGATACGAAATGTCCGTGTGGCAGCCACGCCGGTGCTGTGATCGATACCCAGCACGTACCAACGGTCGGTGCTCGTGACCACCACCCGATGCGGATCGATGGTACGCGCTTTGTCGCCATAGGTGAAGTGCAGCGGATGATGGTCGCTGATGGCGGCCAGCACCACCGGAACCGCAGCTGGCACGGTGCCATGCGGGCGAGCGCCAGTGTGTCCGATGGGTTCGATGGGAAGGTGGTCGTTGTCGGCCAGCAAGAGGCGGGCTTCGGTGATGGCATTGCGTTCAGTAGGGGTGAGTACCAGCATGACCGGATCTGCCTCGTTGGTGACGGCCCACCCATGTTGGTCATCAACCGGTTCCAACGTGATGCCGAGCGCTTGGAGCCGTTCGCGATCGTTGAAGAAGTTCTTACGACCGGCCGACCCCTCCGCAGTGAGGTCCGGATAGCCGTATACCTCGATGTCATCGTTGGTTCGGATACGGCCTCGGTGTCGAAACAACCACATCAAGCCCAGCAGCCGCTCCACACCCGCGTCGACCGCAACGTCTGTGTCGCTTTCAGTGATGTTGTTGTCGCTCGCTGCCACGTAGGTCACGTTACCGTCAAGGTTTGTCCCGCTGAAGTACCGGTTGGTATCTGTTGATGAGGGCGTCAACGATTGAAGGGGGAGTGATGACATCGGCGAAGCCCGTATCGGGTGGTTGCAGCGCGCCCATCAACTCAACCCGGCATGCTGAGTCCACAACCTCACCCGTGGGTGCTACTCGGTTTTGATGGGCCATCGCCTCCGCCTTTCAAGTCCGCCGACGAATTACCCACACGGTCACATTGCGCCGGGTCGAGTTTCGTTCCCGGTGTGGCCTGATGCTGCGACTTGTGATGCCGGCCCCATCGGCGGAGGGGCCGGCATTGCATCGGCTTTCACTAGTCCACTTAGCTCAAATGTTCACCAACGAGGCGCGGCGAATGAACACGCCTCTACTAGCCAACGATGCTGGGGCCTCCACAAAGGCAGTGGCGTGCAACGCCGGGATGAAGTGAGGAACCACCAACGATCGTCGGTGAAACGCTCGGGTTCCATGGTCAACTTGGTACTTTGGCGCAATGGCGATAGGCGATGTCCTCAACCACTCCCGCCACCAGGGCATCCCATTCACGATCACCGGTCAACATCGACGCGTCAGCGATCCGCGCCGCCACATCTGTGGAGTTGTCCCAATCCATGACCAATTGCCCAACCAATTGCCCTTCCGGTTGGCAGAGAGACATCAACGGGCGACTTTGCTCACCCACGGTCCGGACCTTGCGCGACAGATCGGAACGCTGGGCCCCACTCCACGTGGGTGTGTGCCGAACTGTGGCGGTGGA
>JAYVGK010000136.1:0-4246 GCA_043772215.1 Acidimicrobiales bacterium
GGGGCTGCCCCGTCGGTAGCCAAGCACCCTATTGCACTGCTCAAGAAGCTGCGTTTCCGGGTCACGGTGAACACCGACAACCGGCTCATGAGCGGCTGCTCCATGACGTCGGAGATGCAGGCGTTGTGCGACGCATTCGACTACACGCTCGATGATCTGCAGTGGTTCACCACCAACGGCATGAAGAGTGCGTTCTGGCCGTTCGACGATCGTCTGCGCATCATCGACACCATCATCAAGCCGGGTTACGCCGCGTTGCGGACGGAGATGGCCGCTAGCTGAGCAGTTCCTCCATCGACGCCCGCAGACCGGCGAGGCTGGGCGGCCCGTCGCCGGTGCCAAGTACCTCGAAGTACACCTTGCACTTCGGTTCGGTGCCGCTGGGACGTACCACCACACGCGCAATGGTGCCCAAGCGGTACACCAACACGTCAGCCGCAGGCGAGGCATCATTAAGGTCCACCACCGAAGTGACATTCATACCGTCAAGGGTCGTGGGAGGAGTGGCCCGCAACCGGGTCATCAGTGTGGCCATGTCGGCCTGCGCATCGCCGCCCTCGAAGCGGACGGACCACTGATTGGTCAACGACGTTCCGTAGGTGTCAGCCAGTTCACGAAGTCGCTGCGCCATGGTGGATCCGGAGGCCAGGATCGAAGCCGCCAGGTCGGCCATCACCAAAGCCGCACTGATGCCGTCCTTGTCACGTACCAGCGAGCCCACGCTGTAGCCAAGTGCCTCTTCGTAGCCCAGCACCGAGTGCAGTTCGGGGTGACTCAATGCTGCCCGAGCCAACCATTTGAAGCCCGTCAGTGTTTCCTCGTAGTGGACACCGTGTTGTTCGGCAATGGTGCGCAGTAACGACGATGACACCACCGTGGTGGCCACCATCCGCTTCGACCCCATTGCCGCAGTGGCAGTCAGCAGATGGTCGGCCAAGAGCCAGCCCACTTCGTCGCCGCGCAGGGCCCGCCATCCTCCTGGTACCGATGGGTCGGGGATGGCAGCCGCCATGCGATCGGCGTCGGGATCGTTGGCCAACACCAACTGGGCGTCCAAAGTTCGGGCCAAGTTCAACGAGAGATCCAGGGCACCCGGTTCTTCGGGGTTGGGAAATGCCACCGTGGGGAAATCAGGGTCGGGATCTCGCTGCTCCGGTACCGCATGCACATCGGTGAAACCAGCCGCACCCATGGTGGCGAAGAACGTGTCGGCTCCCACCCCGTGCATGGCGGTGTACACCACCTTCAGTAGCCGCCGCTGCTCACCTGTCGAGGTGTGCGGATCCAACTGCGCCACCCCGCTTCGGTAGGCTGCGGCCACATCCGCACCCCAGGTCGTGATGAGTGGGTGATCGAGACCCTCCAGTTGGATCGGGCCGGATGCTGCTACTCGTATGCGCGCTTCAATTTCTTGATCCATGGGGGGAACGATCTGGGCACCGTCGCTGGCGTACACCTTGTACCCGTTGTCCTGCGGTGGGTTGTGACTGGCGGTGACCTGAACTGCGGCCACTGCCCCCAGATGCAGCAGTGCAAATGCCACCACCGGGGTGGGGATGGGCCCGGTGGAGAGCGTTGCCCGCAAACCAGCCGCTGCCATCACCCGTGCCGTATCCTCGGCAAACCTGCGACTCTTGTGGCGGGCATCGTGGCCCACCACCACCAGCCCATCCGCATGGCCTCGGTCCACCAACCACGCCGCCAGACCCGCTGCCGCTTGGCGCACCACAAGGCGGTTCATGCGAGCCGGCCCCGCCCCCATCGCCGCCCGCAGACCAGCAGTTCCGAAGGCCAACGGGGCAATGAAACGCTCATTGATGGTGGCCTCATCGCCAGCAGCGAGGAGAGCTTCCAGTTCTGCGCGGGTATCTGGATCCGGGTCCTCGTGGAGCCAGCGCTGCACCTGCGAAGACAATGTCTCGGTCATTGTCATGCGCCCAATCCTTCCAAAATCGACAACGTGGCCGACGTACCAAGGCGTGTGGCGCCGGCCTCGATCATGGCCAGCGCCGCCGCCGTGTCCCTGATCCCTCCCGATGCCTTGATGCCCAGTCGTCCGCCCACGCAGGCAGACATGCGTCGGACCGCGTCAAGCGTGGCGCCGCCGGATCTGTGGAATCCGGTGGAAGTCTTCACGAAATCGGCACCAGCCACTTCGGCAGCCTCGCAACAGGAATCAATCTCATCACCGGTGAGGGCTCCGGTCTCCAGGATCACCTTGAGCAACGTTCGGGGAACTGCTAAGCGCACTTGTGAAATGTCGTCCTCCACCAGTTCCCACTCTCCGGCCTTCACCAGCCCGAGATTGATGACCATGTCAATCTCATCTGCTCCGGCCGCCACCGCCAGGGCTGCCTCAACTGCTTTCACCTGGGTCACCACTGCCCCGCTGGGAAAGCCGATGACCGTGGCGATTCTCACGTCGTCACCCAGTGCATCGTCGGGAAGGGGCAGGTGCCACGGCGATACGCACACCGCTGCGACGTGCAACAGACTGGCTTCTCGGCACAGGGAGAGCACTGCGTCCGAGGTTGCTTCCGGAGCCAACAGTGTGTGGTCTAAGTAGCGGGCCAGCTCGTCACGGGTCACGAACGCATACTTCCACCGCTCGGGCCAAGATAGAACGTCGATCGGCGCTCAGAACGGGATGTGGCAATGAAACTCGGATTCTTTCCCATCAACAACGGCATCTTTGCCGATCCATCGGTGATGGTGGAGGTGTCACAGGCGTGCGAAGCGGCGGGGTTTGATTCGGTGTGGACCGGTGAGCACGTGGTGTTGCCTGATCCGCAAGTGCCTCCGTCTCCGGTAGCTCCGGAAACGCTGATGCTGGATCCGGCCGTGGCGTTGGCCTACATCGCTGCTCGCACCACCACACTGCGTCTCGGCACCGGCATCATCATCGTGCCGCAGCGCAACCCGCTGGTGCTGGCCAAAGAAATGGCCTCACTCGATTATGTGTCGGGCGGGCGCCTCATCCTCGGTGTGGGGGTCGGGTATCTGGCCCCCGAGTTCGCCGCCCTCGGCATTTCTATGGACGATCGTGGTCGCCGCACCGAGGCGTACTTGGACGCCATGCGGGCCATCTGGAGGGGTGAGGACCACGAGAGTAAGTACGTCTCTTTTGCTGGCGTCGCCGCCAACCCCCGTCCCGTTCAGACTCCCCCTCCTATCGTGATGGGCGGACACAGCGCGCCGGCCTATCGGCGGGCCGTCACCTCGTGTGAGGGCTGGTATGGCTTTGCCATGACTCCTGAATCCGCTCAACAGTCGATTGGGGGTTTGGCGCAGGCTGCGCACCGTTACGACCGCCCAACTGCACTGGGTCCGCTGGAACTATCGATAACTCCTCGTGGAGCACTCACCGAACAATCAGTGGCCGCTTTCGCCGCCATGGGGGTGGATCGCCTCATCCCCATGGCTCCAGCGTCTTTCGGGATCAGCGACACCCTGGCAATGGTGGCCGACTTGGCCAATCGCTACCTGGGGTGAGCAGACAGTGCTGGACAACCACAGAAAGTGAACATATCATCAGCATTGAAATTCGAATACACTTCGGACGCTTACTATAGGTGGTCCTTCTCTTCTCACGCGGGATGGCAATGAAGATACCCAGACGGAACTCAAGTTCAACCAGGCCACTGGGTCGACGCGTTCGACCGCATGAGGCACTGGCGGCCACGGTGCTCCTCATAACCGTCGGCGCCGGTATCGCCTTGGCAGCCACTCCCGTCGCCAACACGGTACCCAATTTCGTTCCGGTCACCGCCAGCAAGAGCAGGGCAGTACTCGTTGATGGTTCACATCTGTATTGGACGAACACGTTTGGCCACAGCATCGGGCAGTCAAACCTCGACGGCTCCGGCGCCAACCAGACATTCATTGACGTCGGAGTGGGAGATCCTTCCGGATTGGCTACCGATGGCACCTTCTTGTATTGGACAAATCCCATGAGTGAAGTGGCCGGGGCCAGCACCATCGGGCGCGCCAACATGGACGGCAGCGGCGTCAACTCCGCCTTCATCACCGGTGCCAGCAAGCCCATTGGTCTGGCCGTGTCTGCAGGAAAATTGTATTGGTCCAATTACAACGGAAACAGCATTGGGCGCGCCAATACCGACGGAACCGGCGTCAACCAGAACTTCATCACCGGAGCCACCGGCCCATACGGCATTGACGTCGATGGCTCGTCCATCTATTGGGCCAATTATGGTGCTGACGTAGGCGTCAACATCGGTAAGGCCAA
>JAYVGK010000137.1:0-1907 GCA_043772215.1 Acidimicrobiales bacterium
TGATACCCCTTCGAGTGGCGTGGAAAAACGATTCAGCCGGCATCGAGCCAGGCGATGGGTTGACCAACGGTGACGCGTTCGCCTGCTTGGGCAAGCATGCCGGAGATGTTGCCGGAGAACGCCGATCGGACCTCGAAGTCGCCCACGTGACCGAGCAGTCCGCCCACGTCCACGGAGGTTCCGCTGGTGGCCGACGGCACTGGTTGATAAATACCCGCCGATGGACTGATCACCATACGTACCGTCATGGACAGGTGCTCGCCTTCGATGACCCGGCGTGGCACGGGGGCCGCCCCGTTGAGGAACTCCAGCAGTTTGTCCACGTCGTCAGGCACCTGTACCGACACCGCTCGGATATCGGGCACGATGCGCTTGGCCAACCCGCTGAGGACGCCTCCAGGACCCAACTCCACCAGAGTGGTGACCCCGGCGTCGGCCATCTGCACCACTGACTGACGCCAGCGCACTGGGGACACCAGTTGGGCGCTGAGCAGCGACGCCCAGTCACTCGCTTCGGAGTGAGCCCGTCCGTCGATGTTGGCCACCACCGGGACCTCCGGATCATTGAGCCGGGCCAAGGCCAATGCTTCCCGGAGTCGATCACGGGCGGGGGCCATGTACGGGGTGTGGAATGCTCCCCCCACGGCCAATGGCATGGCTCGTTTGATGCCCAGTTCCTTAGCTGCGGCCACGGCGCGGTCCAAGGCACCTGCTTCGCCGGCAATGACGACCTGTCCGGGGGCGTTGTAGTTGGCCACCCAAGCGTCGCCGTCAGCGCGTCGGCAGGCGGCGTCAGCGTCGTCATCGTCGATACCTAACAACGCCACCATGGTTCCTGGTCGCTCATCAGCAGCCATCTGCATGGCTTCACCTCGCTCCGTGACGATACGTACACCGTCTTCGAAGCCCATGGCACCGGTGGCGGTGAGTGCGGTGTACTCGCCCAGTGAATGTCCCGCAGCCATGCCAGGTTGCAACCCCACCCGCTCTACCGCATCGAGCACCACCAGCGACATCATGAACGTGGCCAGTTGAGTGTTTCTGGGCAGTTTCAGCTCGTCGGCGTCCGCCTCCAGCAGCAGCTTGGCAATGTCACGCCCGGCGACATCAGATGCATCCAGGATCAACTCCCATGAGGGGTGGTCCATCCACGGATTGCCCATACCCGGTTTCTGGCTCCCCTGGCCGGGGAAGGTGAAGGCCAACATCGTTCGGCGGCGGTCCTCGTGGATAGTGAGAGCAGCGACCACGTTGGTCGTCTGCGCACACCATAGGACTGCAGGCCCCGGGGTTTGGTTACATCGGGGGCTGCCACACGGGAGAAGGCTTGGTGCCCGGGGCCGGACTTGAACCGGCACGGTGTTACCACCGGGGGATTTTGAGTCCCCTGCGTCTGCCATTTCGCCACCCGGGCAGGTGAGCACCAAACCCTACTGCGATGTTGGTCTGCGCTGTTCCAGAATCGGTGAGGAGATCTGTCCCCCGTTTGGCTAGGTTTACCCATGATTGTGAGTTATGGTTCGGGGGCGAGCTTGAGCTCCCCCCGCCGGGAGCTCGTTCGTAGTGACGGTCCCACCTTTCCGCCGAGGGTGGGATCGTTGCGCGTTCGGGCTTCAACCATTTGAGGTGAACACTTCGACAGCCGTCTGCGTAGATAGGGGGATGGAGCATTCACATTCCGATGAAACTGGTGGAACAGTCGTCGTCGCAAAGCGGCGTCGGCTGTGGCTGCGCATCGCCGTGGCTGCAGTGCTGCTGGTGGTAATCGCCTACGGATTGTTTTGGAAGTTCTACATCAATGCCCCGGTACCACCGGAGCTCACACTCCCTCCGTTGACCTCCTTCTTCACCGTCCCATTCCGCTTGTTCCCAATTTTGGAGACCTCATGACCCGCAGTGTTCGCTTT
>JAYVGK010000138.1:0-12872 GCA_043772215.1 Acidimicrobiales bacterium
GTGGTTGAGGGCGGAGTTGGCAGTGGCCGATTGGCAGGCGGCCAGCGTGCCGCCCAACCTCGGCAGCATTCGCGGGCACCGCCGTTCACGCCGCCCCCGTTGGCTTTCACGCTCCGTAACGTGATCTAGCCAACTGCCACAGAGCTACTCACTTGGTGATGGTGAGTTCGCCCTTCATGCCGGGATGAATCGTGCAGGTGTACTTGTAGGTGCCTGCCTTATCGAACTTGGTGGTCCAGGCGCCCTTGGACTGCGTCTTGGACTTGTGGGTGTTGTCGATGACCACGTTGTGAGCCACGTTCTCCTTCCACACGAATGAGATGCTCTGGCCCACCTTGGCCTTGGCCTTGTCGGGTGTGAATTTCAGGCTCTTCATGCCGATTTCCACGGGCTTGGCGCTACCGATGGACTGACCGGAGGCGACGCCGGCGAAGCCGGTCACGAGAAACGCAGTGATGAGGAGGGCGCCGGCCAAGCGACGTGGGTGGCGCGGCGAAACGGTGTTGTCGGTTATGGGGGAGAGAGAAGAGCTCATGGCGTAGATGCTCTCTCAGAACAGACTCTTAACGAGAATGACCCCCGGTGAACGGGGGTCATTTAGGGTGAATTGTGACTGAAATCTCGTCGGCTACGGCACCTATGGTGCCGCCCGACACAGGGTTAGCAGATGAGGCCTACAGGGCGAGGATGAACCACAGGGCCAGTAGTACTACCGCAACTCCGCCGCCGATGTGCAGAATGTTCTTATGGTCGGCCAGCGGCTTGGTGAGCGGACCGTCGAACCCGCCGATGTACCCCAGTGCGCTCAACTCCAACACCACCACCACGGCCAGCACCACGATCCACATCACGAAACGCTTGCTCCCTAAGTCGTCGCTCTGACCGAAGTAGTTCTGGGCGCCAGTCATGAACATCAGCATGGGGATGGAGAAGATGGCGTTGGTGCGACTGGCCAGTAGTGCCTTACGACCAACGGGCCCGATGTCGGGGTTGGCCGGTTTGCCCTCGAGCAGACCACGTGCGTTGGCGATGATGATCTGCTGTTGTGGCCAGATGATGAGCCATACGTTGGCCAGCATCACCAGTCCAATGAGCGAACCCATATAGATGGCGGTGCCGTAGTTGTACTTGTACACATTGGCGTACAGGCCGATCATGATGATGCCGCTGACCGCAGTGGCCGCCGCAGACATCCGGAAGTACCACAGCGCCTTGGGCACGATCTTGTCGATGGCGCCGTTGCGATGGGCCGCTTCCATGGTGGGAAACGCTGGCACCTGGACAAAGTTGAAGTAATAGAGCAACCCGATCCAGCACACCCCGAAAACCACATGCCACCACCGGAAGATCCAGTGGATGCCTTCCTTGCTGAACAGAGAAATGGCAAGAACCATGTTGAGGTCACCTCGGGAGTGTGGGGCGGGTGGTGCAGCGGAATCGAACCTAGCACTGTGACCTAGGACGCATCCTGTCAGGCGAGGGTAGACAGGATGAGTTTCACATCGGCCACCGTGGTTCGGGGGTTCACGAAGCACAGACGCAACACCGGTTCGCCCTGCCAGCGTGAGGGCACCACGAATGCCGTGCCGTTGGCCAGCAGCACGTCCGACCACGCGTCGTAGTCGGGTTGGGTCCAACCATGACGCCGGAACATCACTACGGACAGTTCCGGTTCCACTGCCAATTCCAGATGAGGGTGGGCGCGGACCAGTTCTGCTGCCTGTTGAGTGAGTACCAACGTGGCCTCCACCGCATCACGGTAGGCATTGCTGCCATGGGTGGCCAAGGAGAACCAGAAGGGGAGGCCTCGCGCCCGGCGGGTGAGATGCAAGGCGTAGTCGGAGGGGTTCCAATCGTTGTCCTCTTGCAACACATCGAGATAGCTGGCCTGTTGCGTGTGAGCGGCCTTGGCCCGTTGTGGGTCTCGATACAACAATGCGCAGCAATCGTATGGCGCAAACAGCCACTTGTGCGGGTCCACGATGAACGAGTCGGCGTGTTCGATGCCAGCAAAGCGGGGACGACCAGACGGTGCCGCCAGCGCTGCGCCGCCATAGGCGCCGTCCACATGGAACCACAGCCCCTCGGTGCGGGCCACGTCGGCGATGCCAGCCAGATCGTCCACGATGCCGGCGTTGGTGGTGCCGCCGGTGCCCACCACGCCAAACACCACCCCTTCCACGTTGACGCCAACGCGGGAGGGGTCGAAGGTCGTCCCGAGGGTGGCGATGCGGCGCATGGCGGCTTCATCGAGAACGCTTCTCAGCGCCGCTCCTGACATGCGGCCGGAGCCGTCAGACGGTACCGACAAGATGTCGATGTCCATCACCCGCGCCGCGGAGCGGACCGATGAGTGCACATCCGACGTGGCGGCCAGCAACCACCGTGGCGGCCTGACCCCCAACTGTTGGGCAGCGTGGTGGCGGGCGGTGACCAGCGCGCTGAGGTTGCCAGCGGTGCCGCCGCTGACGAACGCCCCGCCCGCCCCTGACGGGAATCCGGCCAGGTCGGCCACCCAGGCCAGGGCTTGGTTCTCCGCCCAGACCGCCCCAGCCCCTTCCATCCACGACCCGGCATAGATGGATGACGCGCCCAGCACCAGATCGAAGAGCACGGCGGCTTCGGTGGGCGCTGCGGGTACGAATGCCAACGCCCGGGGATGGTCCTGGCTGATGGAGGCGGGGGCCAAGTGCTCGCAGAACAGCCGTAGGGCGCTCATCCCGCCGAGGCCATCGGCGGTGACGGTGGGTCCGTACTGGTCCAGTTCGGCTTTGGTACGGGGCCCGTCGATGGGTGGAGGGTCGAGCCGGATACGTTCCAGTGCATACTGAATAGCGGCCTGAGCCAGGCTCTCCATGGCTGGATCGAAGCGGTGCATCCGGGTACCGTCGAGCGCAAAGGCATCCACCTCGAAGCCTTCTGGACGCGGATCGGGCCGGTCATTCGGCTGGTGATTGGGTAGAGGGGGGAGCGACGGGGTCACGGGCGTGACGCTACCGACGCTGGCTCAGTGGTGATGCCAGACCGGTGGCCGTTTTTCCAAGAACGAAGCAATGCCCTCCTGTCCATCGTGTGCCACCGCACCCTGAGCCATGGCCTCGATGGCAAGGTCGTAGGCGTCGCACTGAGCCAGATCCACATGGGCATAGAAGGCCGCCTTGCCGCTGCTCTTGGACAATGCCGAGCCGCGTGTGGAGCGCCGTATGAGGTCGTCCACCGCCTCGTCAAGGGCGTCGTCGGGCACCGCCCGGTTGATGAGACCCCACTCGGCCGCCACGGTGGCCGAGATGGCATCACCGGTCATACTCATCTCCAATGCGCGCTTACGACCAATGGTCTTCGCCACCGCCACCAAGGGCGTGGTGCAATAGAGGCCACCCTTGCCCCCCGAAAGGGCGAACGCAGCCGACTCAGCAGCGATGGCCATGTCGCACGACGCCACCAACTGACATCCAGCAGCCGTGGCCAACGCATGGACCCGGGCCACCACCGGCTGGGGCACCTGCTGTACCAGTGTCATCAATGTGGTGCACTCGTGAAGCAGGTTGCGCATGAACTGCACGTCCTGTCCGGCCATGTCGGCAAAATCGTGCCCCGCCGAGAACACCGGTCCGTTGGCTGCCAGCACAATGCCACGCGCATCGGTGGCGCCCACGTGGCGAAACGCGGCGATGAGTTCGCCTATCAATTCCAATGACAGCGCATTGCGACGCTCTGGCTTGTTCAACGTGATGCGAGCGATGGACCCGGTGCGTTCCACGATCACGTGAGCGGTCATGGGGAAATGGTACCGGCCCGTTTCTCCAAGCCGGATGTCTCAAGGACAACCCAATGCGTGTCGATGTGCCCCTGGTGAGTACGGGTCAGACAGAACACAGGCGCGGGCCGGCTTTGTTGGCCCTCGGACTACAGAAACGCTTCGGTGAGAAGGTGGCGGTGGCGGGTGTGGATCTGCGGGTGGAGCGGGGCGCGTTCTTTGGCCTGGTCGGCCCCAACGGGGCAGGCAAGACCACCACCCTGCGCATGATCACCTGCCTGCTTCGACCCGACGCGGGAACGGTGGAAGTCGACGGCCTCGACGTGTGGTCAGACACCACCGCCGCCAAGTCCCGATTCGGGGTACTTCCCGATGACCTACGGCTGTTCGAGCGCCTCACCGGCCGGGAGTTCCTCACCTATGTGGGTCTCTTGCGACGACTGCCTCCCAACGTGGCCAAGCGTCGCTGCGATGAATTGCTGAGCGTGTTGGGCCTCTCCGCGTCCGCCGGTGAACTGGTGGCGGACTACAGCCAGGGAATGCGTAAGAAGGTGGGACTGGGGGCGGCGCTACTCCACGTTCCGGCAGTGCTGTTCCTGGATGAACCGTTCGAGTCGGTGGATCCCATCAGCGCTCGCGTGATTCAAGACGTGCTGAGCCACTACCGAGCCAATGGCGGTACGGTCATCTTCTCCTCGCATGTGATGGAAACGGTGGAGCGTCTCTGCGACTACGTGGCCATCGTCCATGACGGTCTGGTGGTGGCCACCGGGCCCACCGACGTGGTGCGCAACGGACGCTCGTTGGAGCAGACGTTCATCGAAGCGGTGGGTGCCACCGCCACTGGCGTGGAGCACTTGGACTGGCTGCGCGGGGACACCATCATGGGCGAGCCCGTGCGGGCGTGAGTACGCCTGATCTCGGTACCACCGCCCCTTCGTTGACCCGGGTCTTCGTCGGCATCAAGCTGACCATCCTGCGCAACTCGTTCGTACGCGATCGCCGTCTCCGCCTCGGCATGACAGTGATAACCATTCTTGCTGTGCTGGGGGCAGGTGCGGGGTTCTGGCGCTTCTTCACCCAGGGTCACGCGTCCTCGGCCGAAGCATCGCACGCCATGGTGCTGTCGTTCACGCTGCTGTTCGGTGCTTGGGTGTTCGGCCCAATCGTGATGGGTGGAGTGGACGACACGCTTGACCCCACACGGTTGGCCCTACTCCCCATTCGTCGTGACGAGATGCGTCGCGGTCTGGTGGCGGCGTCGCTCACCGGACACATCCCGGTGGCCACGGTGATCGCACTTCTGGGTGCGATCGTGGGATTTGCCCGAGTGGGCTTGGGTGGATTTTTGGTGGTGATGGCGGTGGTGATGGAGTTGCTGTTGGCGCTTGGCGCCGCACGCGCATTGGCGGTGGGGTTGGCCCACACCTCGCGTTCGCGCAAAGGGCGAGACGTGTCGGTGGTGATGGCGTCGCTGGGTGGTTCCGTGCTGTGGTTGGGTACCCAATCGGTGCGGCTATTGAGCACCTCGCAATACGAGCAGGCCATCCGGGTGATGCGATGGCTACCGGCAGGGGCTTTGGGGCAGGCCGTGGTGGACGCTCGTGAAGCCCGGTACGGAGTGGCGGCCACCCGTATTCTCATTGGTGGGCTCTTGGCACTGCTGATGTTGCGGTGGTGGATGACCGGGCTTGATCGACTGTTGATTCTCCCCGAGTCTGTCCGCCATGCCCGCCGTAAGGCCGAGGGCGATCGGTTTCCGCTTCTCGGCACATGGGTGGGTCGCGTTGGGGAGCGGCCGTGGGCGGTGGTGGTGGTGAAGGAGTTGCGCTATCTGGTGCGAGCGCCGCAACGGCGATCGGCACTGTTGGTGGGAACGGTGATTGGTGCACCGTTTGCCTTTTTACAGGTTTTGCGTAGTGGTCACCTGGGGCCCGGCTCGGTGTGGTTTGCTCCCGCTTCGCTGCTGTTCGGCATTGGGGCGTCCAACAATCTGCTGGGGGCCGACGCCGCTGCACTCTGGTTGGAGACGTCGTCGGGCCTTCGCATGCGTACGCTGCTGGCTGGGAAGAGTCTGGCTGCCATTCCCTACATGGTGCTGCCCGTGTTGGTGTCGGCCACCGCCATGGGGGCACTGTCGGGGAACGTGGTTGATTGGCTGCATGTGGTGGCGTTGACGTTGCTGTGTTGGGGGGTTCCGCTGGGCATTGGTTGTTTGGTGTCGGTGTACGCACCGTTTCCCCAACCCGACACCGGCAACCCGTTCGCCAACCGTCGACCAAATGCCGGTGAGGGTTGTCTCATCGGGATACTGGGGGTGGTGGGCCTCGGCTGCGCTGCGGTGCTCCTCAGCCCGGTGGCACTCGTGACGGCGTACGCGCGCCACCGCGGGTTGGCGGTGGTGTTGGCGTCGCTGGTGTTCAGTGGCGCCTGGTCGTTGGGTATCTGGGTGGCGGGACTTCGCCTGGCGGCGCGTCACGCCCAGCGTCGCGAAGCTGAGTTGCTGCACGATCTGGGCCAGCGGCGCGGATCGCACTGAGCTTTACCAGCGAAGGTCGGGCAAGCTGCGCAGGTGCAACGACTGTCCATCGACGATCTGCGGGCGGCGGCGCCGGAGTGGAACCGATGTGTGGCCGAAACACCGGGCATCGACGGGTGGTGCTCAAGTACCGATTGGGTGCTGCCACTGTTTGACACTTGGGGCCAAGAGCCGGCCGTTATCCTGCGAGATCCAGTGCTCGGGTGGGCGGCATTCGGCTGGACTGGTCTTGCCGAGGGCGCACAGCCCCACTGGTACGGCCGGGCACTGGTGGGCCTCGACCCCGTATGGGGATTCGCCTCCACCATGGTGGGCCCCCAACCGGCAGCGTTGGCCGAAGCAGTGGCAGGGGCGCTCGACGACATAGTGGACTGGGATGCCGTGTTCCTCACGGGCTTGGTTCCGGGTACGCCGATGGACCGGGCGGTGGTGGAATCCTTCGGTCGTCGCCATCGACTGTTCGCCGGCCCGGAATCGCCCCGATGTGTGGCTGATCTCAGTTCTGGCGTGGAAGCGTGGTGGGCAAGGCGCAGCGAACGCTTCCGTCGCAACCTGCGCCGCGCCAGAGAACTGGCGTTTTCCTCAGGCGTCACGCTGCACGTGATGGACCGAGAAGACCCCGATGTGGTGATGGACCGGATCGCCCTCATCGAAGACACCAGTTGGAAGGGCATGGAGGGCAGTGGACTCAGCGAGGAGCACATGGCCGCCGCATACCGGGCCATCGCCCACCGGCTCTCAGCCGATGGTCGTATGCGCGCATGCATTGCCAGACACCATGGAATGGATGTGGGATTCATTCTCGGCGGTGTGCGTGGAACTACTTATCGCGGGCTGCAGATCAGCTACGCAGCCACCGCTCGCCACCTGTCCATCGGGCATCTGCTCCAGGACCATGAGGTGGCAAGGGTGGCCGCCGATGGCATCACCCGATACGACCTGGGTATGGACCTGGCGTACAAACAGCGCTGGGCCGACACCACCGAACTCACCCGTACGTTGGTGGCGGTGCGCTGACCTCGTTCAGGAGGACACTCAGGAGAACGATGCTCCTAGGCTCACCTTGTCGACGTAGCCGTCATTGTAGGTGGTTTCCGCATATGGAGGCACGGCCGTGGTGGCCTTGCGTGTCATGGTGATGAACACCTCCACGCTCCGTGCGCCCACCGGAACCACCCCGGTGAGCCCCCGGGGCAGCAGCGCCGTGGCGTTGCCGCGATCGGTGTTGCTCACCGGCCCAATTTCGCCCGCCCCCAGCGACAAGCCGCCGGGCGTGAGGAAATCGATGGTGACCTTGGCATCGTCTTGTTCGTCCTTGGCGCCACCGAGACAGGCGCTGAGGGAGACCTTCATCTTGCCGGAGTCGATGGCGGCAGCGAAGGCCACCAGGCTGATGGTCTGCTTGGCCTGTGACGGTGAGTTGGCAGGTACTGGCCCACCGGCGAAGAAGGCGTTGCCGGGAGTCACAGGCGCAATATGTACCGCAGGGTTCACCAAGCCAGGGACGGGTCCGTAACGCACCGGGGTGAAACGACCCGACAACACCGACCAGTTCGGGGCGGCTGCCACGGTGATGTTGTCGGCCACTGCGGTGCCCAGTTCAGCATCGCCGTTGAGCACCAACTCGTTGGCGGCCGGGAAGGCGCAGGTGGACAACGTCACCGCCGCAGGGGCAAAGCGCGTTGGCGGTGCTGGCACCGTGCTGGTGGTACTGGTGGACGCCATCACCGTGGTGACCGGCGTGGTGGGCGCCACCGTAACTGGTGGGGGAGCGGCAGTGACCGGCACGGGGGCGAGCGTGACCGGCATGGGCGCTGCGCCTCCATAGGCTGCCCAACGCAGCTTGCGGGCTGCGTTCCGCCTACAGATGAGCAGGTTGGGATCGGTACCCGTGACCCGACCCACCGTGGTGCATACTGCTCCCAGTTTTGCCGCCACTGGTTTCTTGGCCCTTTTCTTGGTGACGGCGTCAGCTGGTGTCATGACCAAGGCGAGTGCGATGACTACGCTCAGGCCTGCGGTGATACGACGTTTGGTGTTCATGTCGCCCATTCTGGCCGCCCTGAAGGGGAGCAGTGGTCATTTGCTCCTGCACGCCCGTACTCAATTGTCAGAGCGGCTGCGTAGCTTGTGAGGGACATGGCCCTTGCACCCGTCGCTCTTGCCCCCTTCTCGCCAGTCACACGTGCCTGGTTCGAACGCACCTTTGATTCCCCCACCAGCGCCCAAGCCCAGGGGTGGGCCGCCATCGCCGAGGGCAGCCATACGCTGATCTTGGCGCCTACCGGCTCCGGCAAGACCTTGGCGGCGTTTCTGTGGGCCCTCGATCGGCTCCACGTGGCGCCGCGTCCGGTGGAGTTGGCCGAAGGGGGCAAACGACGCAAGGTACCGAAGGGAGGGGCTGCGGCTGGCGGGGTTCGGGTGCTGTATATCTCGCCATTGAAGGCCCTCATCTACGACGTGGAACGCAACCTGCGCTCACCGTTGGCCGGCATTGCCAGGGAGGCAGCCCGCCAAGGGGTGGCGGCGCCCGACATCTCGGTGGCCACTCGTACTGGAGACACCCCTCAGGTGGAGCGCCGTGCCGTGGCCACCCATCCTCCCGACATCCTGGTCACCACCCCCGAGTCGCTGTACCTGATGCTCACCAGCGCAGCGCGCAGTGTGCTGTCCACGGTGGAGTTCGTGGTGGTCGACGAGATCCATGCTCTGGCTGGAACCAAGCGCGGCGCTCATCTGGCCTTGTCGTTGGAGCGCTTGGAGATGGTCATTGCCAAGGCTGGCAACCGGTCCCCGCAACGTATTGGTCTGTCGGCCACACAGCGGCCACTGGAGGAGGTGGCACGGTTCCTTGGTGGACGCGCTCCGGTGCCCGGCACCACGCAGTGGAAAGCCCGCCCGGTCACCGTGGTGGACACCGGGGTACGCAAGACCCTGGAACTCGAAATAGTGGTGCCGGTGGAAGACATGGGTGAGCTGGGCAAACCACTCATGGGAGCCGACGGAGAGCCAGTGATGAGTGGGGCTGCGGCCGGTGATCCGGAGCAGCGCAGTTCCATCTGGCCGGCCATCTATCCACGCCTGCTCGATCTCATACGTACGCATACCAGCACGCTGATCTTCGTGAATTCGCGCCGCTTGGCCGAGCGATTGGCTCAGAAGCTCAATGAATTGGCGGGTGAGGACCTGGTGCGAGCCCACCACGGCTCCATTGCCCGAGAGCAGCGTCTGGAGATCGAGGATGCACTGAAGGCGGGGCGGCTGCCGGCGTTGGTGGCCACCTCGTCGCTCGAACTCGGTATCGACATGGGGGCCATCGACTTGGTGATCCAGGTGGAATCACCTTCGTCGGTGGCCAGTGGGCTGCAGCGCATCGGTCGGGCCGGCCACCAGGTCGGCGAGCCCAGCAAGGGGCGTATCTTTCCCAAGTTCCGCGCCGATCTCATCTGTGCCGCAGTGGTGGCGCGCCGTATGTTCGACGGCATCGTGGAGGAGACCCGCGTACCTCGCAACCCCATCGACGTGCTGTGCCAGCAGATCGTGGCCTTGGTGGCCAGTGGGGACATCGGTGATGAGGCGGGGTCCACCGTGGATGAAGTGGCCACCATGGCTCGCGGTGCCTATCCGTTTGCCGACATCAGCGACGATGTATTGCACGGTTTGCTTGATCTTCTGGCCGGTCGGTATCCATCAGATGAGTTTGCCGAGCTCAAACCCCGCATCACCTGGGACCGGCTCAGTGGTCAATTGCGGGCCCGTCCGGGGGCGCGCATGTTGGCGGTCACCAGCGGCGGCACCATCCCCGATCGTGGGTTGTATGCGGTCACCACGCCGGAGGGGGGCCGGGTGGGCGAACTCGATGAGGAGATGGTCTACGAGAGCCGTGTAGGGGAGACGTTTCTGCTGGGAGCGTCCACATGGCGCATCGAAGACATCACCGCCGACAAGGTCATTGTGACCCCAGCGCCCGGAGTACCGGGCAAGATGCCGTTCTGGCACGGCGACAAATTGGGCCGCCCCTACGAGCTCGGTAGGGCCATTGGCGAGTTCGTACGTTCGCTTGACAGTGTGGACGATGACACGCTGCATACATCCTTCGCCCTGGATGGATTGGCCGTACGCAACCTGCGCCAATACGTGGAGGAAGAAAAGGAAGCCACCGGTGGGGTATTGCCTACCGACCGCCAGATAGTGGTCCAGCGTTTCCGTGACGAGTTGGGTGACTGGCAACTGTGCATGCTGTCGCCGTTCGGGGCGCAGGTCCATGCGCCGTGGGCCATGGCCATAGAGCAGCGCATCCGGGAGCGCCTGGGTATGGAGGCCCGGGCCATTTGGAGCGATGACGGCATCATGGTGCGCCTCCCCGAGGCAGACGAAGCACCACCCACCGACTACGTCATGCTCGACCCCGATGAACTCGATGAATTGCTCATGGCCGAGGTGGGGTCCTCAGCACTGTTTGCCGCCCGTTTCCGGGAGAACGCCGCCCGCGCCCTACTCTTGCCCCGACGCCGCCCCGGCAGTCGTACTCCACTGTGGCGCCAGCGCCAGCGTTCCGCTGATCTGTTGAAGGTGGCTAGCCGTTACGGCAGCTTCCCCATCATCTTGGAGACATACCGAGAGTGTCTGCGTGACGCCTTCGACGTTCCAGCACTCAGCGAGGTGCTCAACGAGATACGGGCCCGCAAGATCCGGGTGGTGAGCCTCGACATGGGCCATCCTTCCCCCTTTGCCAGCTCATTGGCCTTCGGCTACATCGCCAATTTCATGTACGACGGCGACGCCCCACTGGCGGAGCGCAGGGCTGCCGCATTGGCCCTCGACCGTGACATGTTGGCCGAGTTGTTGGGCTCCGAGGAGATGCGCGACCTCCTCGATGGGCGGGCCATCGCCGCCGTGGAATTCGAGTTGCAGTGTCTGGATCCGCGTAGACATGCACGCAACGTGGACGCCGTTCATGATCTGTTGCGGCGCCTCGGTGATCTGTCGGCGGCAGAGTTGGTATTGCGCTGCGAGGGAGCGGAGGTGCTGGCCACTGCAGCAGTCAGCGCGCTTACCAAAGAGCGCCGTATCGTCAAGGTCCGTATTGCCGGTGAGGATCGATTCATTGCCGCCGAGGACGCGGCGCGATATCGCGACGCCCTTGGTGTGGTGGTGCCGTCTGGCCTCCCTGCCGCCTTTCTCATCTGGGAGGGAGGCAACCCTGCTGACCTGGCCGACCCGGCGGGGGCGCTTGGGACCATGGTGGCCCGTTACAGCCGGACCCATGGGCCGTTCACCACCCATGACGTGGCGGAGCGATTCGGTATCAGCACGGAACTGGCAGAGCAGTGCCTGTTGCGCCGGGGCGACTCAGCTCAGGTGTTGAGTGGTGAGTTCCGCCCCGAGGGTGCGGGCATGGAGTGGTGCGACGCTGATGTGTTGCGCCAATTGCGCCAACGCAGCCTGGCGGTACTGCGTAAGGAAATCGAGCCCACTTCCACCGATGCGCTAGCCCGATTTCTACCGGACTGGCACGGCGTGGGCAGTGCCGCAGCGGGCGGCGGTGTGGATCGGCTGTACGAGATCATTGCCCAGTTGCAGGGTGTGGCTCTGCCTGCCTCGGTACTGGAACGTGATGTGTTGCCGGCCCGTCTCCACCGTTATTCCCCGCGTTGGCTGGACGAGTTGCTGTCGGCTGGCGAGGTGGTCTGGGTCGGCGTGGGCCCGTTGGGACGTGACGACGGCAAAGTGGCTCTGTACCTTCGTGAGTCGGCGGCGCTACTCATTGCCGAGCCGCTTCCCGTGGGTCACGCCGATCGACGGGCGGAACCCGAGCACGAGCGGATCCGGGCGCTGTTGGCCGATCGAGGGGCGTGTTTCTTTCGGGAGTTGGCCGCCACCAACGATGCTGCCACCCTCGATGCGTTGTGGGATTTGGTGTGGGCAGGTGAGGTCACCAACGATTCGCTGGCGGCATTGCGGGCGTTGGCTCCCGGTCGCAAGACCTCAGCACGATCGGCAGCCACCATGCGGCGCGGTCGCCCCCGCCTCGGCAGTCTCAGTGTGCTCGGTCCCCCCAAAGGCCAGGGGCGTTGGTCGCTGGTGGCCCGTGAGCTGGGCACCGGTCCCTTTGCCGTAAGTACACCTACGAAAGCAGAGCAGCGGGCGGCGCAACGCCAAGCCGGCACAGAGCGGATGCATGCGCTGGCAGTGACGCTGTTGGAACGTCACGGGGTACTCACCCGTGAAGCCATTCGAGGAGAGGGCGTGCCGGGCGGGTTTGCTGGCCTGTACTCACTGCTCAAGGCCATGGAGGAGTCGGGTCGTATCCGGCGGGGCTACTTCGTGGCAGGGTTGGGAGGCGCCCAATTTGCCGTCCCTGGCGCGGTGGACCGGTTACGGGCGTTCAGGGAGCCACCGATGGAGCCAGAAGTGGTGGTGTTGGCGGCCACCGATCCGGCCAATGCCTTTGGTATTGCTCTCCCCTGGCCGGTGAAGGGCCCCCAGCGCGCCGCCGGTGCCTATGTGGTGTTGGTGGACGGGTTGCCCAGTGCCTATCTGGAAAAGGGTGGCCGTAGCGTGGTGGCATTGCGC
>JAYVGK010000139.1:0-4645 GCA_043772215.1 Acidimicrobiales bacterium
GGTGCACAGCGTGCCCGAAGCGGACATCGTCCCCCCTCATCTCCACATCCCCGAAATTCGCCACCACGTACCGTCCACCGACGGGTCCGTGGCCATGGCTTTTGACTGGGGTGGTGACGGGCCTCCGTTGGTGTTTGCCCATGCGACCGGCTTGCATTCGCATGTGTGGTTGCCCACCGTGCTGGCGCTGCGAGACCGCTACCACTGCTATGGCGTGGATGTCCGAGCACAGGGCGAAGCCACCGTGCAGATCAACACGCCGTTCCATTGGGCCGGGGTGGCCGATGATTTCGGAGTATCGCTCGACGCCCTCGGACTCATGGGACACGGCGATCTCCATGCTGTTGGTCACTCGCAGGGCGGTTACGCAGTGGTGGAAAGCGCCCGCCGTCATCCCGGCACGTTTCGTTCAGTATTCGTGTACGAGCCGGTGATCTTCGCCCCCCCGAGTGGTGCAGTGGTTGGCCTTGCCACCGAAAACCAGCTCAGCGGGCTGGCTCGCAAACGCCGAGATGTGTTTTCGTCTCGTCAGGCGGCACTGGACAACTTTCGGGGCAAAGGGCCGTTTGCCCTCATCGACGAGGACGTTCTGCGGTGCTATGTGCAGTGGGGTTTCCACGATTTGCCCGATGGCACAGTGCACTTGGCTTGCAGACCCGAGCACGAGGCGGCCCTGTTCGATCAATCGTTCACCACGCTGTTCGATGAGTTGGCGGATGTTGACTGTCACGTGAGTGCCGTAGTGGGTGAGTTCACCAACGACAATTTCCTCACCAGTGTGCCTCAGGTGGTGGATCGCCTGCCCCATGCTGACCTGGTGAAATTGCCGGGTCGGACCCATTTTGGGATATTCGAGGGTGTGGCGGAGATGGCGGAGCTGATCCACACCAGCCTCAGCCCCTAAGCGCACGTACTTTATAAATGCAGACTGTTCTCATCGCTGTAGTACTTGGCGCACTGGTGGCGCTGATGGCCACCTCGTTGCGCAAGCGCGCCCCTGATCCGCCCACGCAAACGGCGTGGACGGTACCTCAGCAACTCGATCGCAATGAGTTTGACTCGCCCACGGCCCCATGGTTGGCGGTGCTGTTCACCTCCAACACGTGCGGTACGTGCGCCACCATGGCAGCCAAAGTGGAACTGTTGCGCAGTAGTGCAGTGGCGGTGGACATCGTGGCCTTCCAAACTCGTAAGCACACCCACGAGCGCTACGCCATCGACGCAGTGCCCACCGTGGTGGTGGCCGACGTCGAAGGGGTGGTACGGGCCAGTTTCGTAGGGCCGGCGTCGGCCACCGATCTGTGGGCTGCCGTGGCCGAACTACGTGAACCTGGGTCAACTCCACCTCCCGAAGCGCACGGGCCCGATAACCGCTAGCGGCAGTGGGCGTCGAGGGTGAAGAAGGGGTTGATCTTGGATTTCTTGGTGGGATGGATTTCGAAGTGGAGATGGGTGGTGCCCTTGGCATTGCCGGAGTCGCCCACTATTCCAATGATGGTGCCCCGCTCTACCCGTCCACCGGGGGCCACGTAGGCATCGAGGTGAGCACCGAAATACTCCACGCCGTCATCACCGTCCAGGTAGAACGCATGGCCGGCCATGGCACTGGTGTCGTGCTGACGCAGTACCCCGCCCACGGGTGCCAGTACCTGGGTGCCCCGAAGGGCGAGCAGGTCGGTGCCTTCATGGCGGCGGCCCCCGGAACGAGCACTGCCCCAATCATTGGTGAACTTGGCCAGCGGCACCGGGCAGAGCCAGGCTGCGTCACCCACCACCACGGTGCCGCCTGATGGGGTGCCATCACCATCGGACCCGTCCCCCGCCAGGACTTCCACGGGGGGAGGAGCAGTATCGGGGGCGCGTGGGGCAACAGTGCTGACCACGGGAACAGGGATGGGCTTGGACTTCGTGGCCGCCTCAACAGAGGCAATGGGCCACACGGATACGGCTGACAGCGCACCAACCAAAAAGAGAGGCGCACGGCGCAAGCTCGGCACAATGGCCTCCCTTGGGTCGTCGGACAGGACGTTTTCTCGAGAAGCGGTCACCATAGCCCTATCCGACCCCCGGGTGTCGACCACCGCTTGTAGCGTTGCTTGGTGTGGACCTCCCTGTGATGCCGCCTGTGTCTCCGATGTTGGCCAAAGCAGTACCGGCACTGCCGCAGGGTGACGGCTGGTTGTTTGATCCCAAGTGGGACGGTTTCCGTACCATTGTGTTTCGTGACGGCGATGAGGTGGTGCTCGGCAGTCGCAACGAGAAGCCGATGACGCGCTACTTCCCCGAGCTGGTGCAAGCACTGCGACTGGCGCTACCAGAGCGTTGCGTGGTGGATGGCGAGATCGTGGTGAGCGTAAATGGCGTGTTGGAGTTCGATCGCCTGCAAGACCGGATTCATCCTGCCGACTCGCGGGTACGCATGTTGGCCGAGCGTCAGCCGGCGACGTTCATTGCCTTCGACCTGTTGGCGCTCGGTGATGAGGATGTCCGCCGTCGTCCGCTGGTGGAACGTCGGGCACTACTCACCCATGCGCTGCAGGGATGTGAGGCGCGTTCTGCAGGCGCCGTACATGTCACCCCGGCCACCACCGATCGTGCGGTGGCAGCCGATTGGTTCGTACGCTTCGAAGGGGCAGGACTCGACGGCATGATCGCCAAGTCACTCGATGGTGTGTACGTGGAGAACAAGCGAGTGATGCTCAAGATCAAACATCAACGCACCGCCGATTGCGCAGTGGCAGCGTTTCGCTGGCACAAGGATTCCACTGATGATTTGCCCCTGGTGGGCTCATTGGTACTGGGTTTGTTCAACCACGACGGACAACTGCGACACGTGGGGGTCACCGCCAGTTTCACCATGGTGCGCCGTCGGGAGTTGGTGGATGAATTGGCCCCGTGGCGCAGTGATGCATGGGCTGGGCATCCTTGGGCAGGGTGGGGCGAGAAAGCGGATGCGACGGAAGGTGACCGGTCGCCTGGTGGTCAGAGCCGCTGGAATGCCAAGAAGGATCTGTCATTTGAACCGGTACGGATGGGCTTGGTGTGCGAGGTGGCCTATGACCATATGCAGGACCAGCGGTTCCGTCATGCCACTACGTTCAAACGGTGGCGTCCAGATCGTGATCCTCATACGTGTACATACGATCAACTGGAAGAGGCGCTGCCGTCGACGCTGGCCGACGTACTGTCCAATTAGCGTAGTGAAATGGCGTTGGTCACCGGTTTCCGGCGGCCGGTTTATGTCGCCCTCTGGACGTGCCGACGTGCGGCGGTCAAACGGGGGGTGGAGCGGCCTGGCGGGTGGCTTCCCACTTGGCTTCGGCCACGCCCAGAGGGGTCGACGGTGGCCCTTCGGTCCAAGGCCACAATTCCTCGGATATGGCCCGCCAATTGGCGGTGGCGTCGAGAGTGGCGAGCACTGCGTTCAAGCCCCACTGAATGCGGTTGAGCACCACGAACTCGGGTGGCAGGTTGAACCACTTCATCATCTCGGTGTGTTCGCCAGCGAGATCGAACGTCCGCTTTAATGCTTCGCGCGCATACTGTCGCGTATAGGTGAACGGTTTGCTCTCCAGCACCGGATGGTAGAAGTACCCGAAATAGTCCATGATTTGCTCGGTGCTATACGGCGCACCGGGCAGCAGTAGACCAGCCGCTTCGACGGTCTTTCGATACAGCACAGGGTCGCGATCGGTGACCTGATATCGGATCATGGTCCAGAACGTGTTCATGTTGGCATCGCTGAACTGCTTCACCAGCCCGTAGTCCAGAAACACCACCCGTATACCCAGTGGGCCGCCGCGTTCGAACAAATAGTTGCCCGGATGGGGATCACCATTGAATAAATGGGTGCGGTTGAAGCTGCGGAACACGAACCGGTAGATGGTTTCGCCGGCCAGGTTGCGCTCGTCGTCAGACCATGAAGCGGTGTCTGCGAACCGCACGCCCTCGGACAAATCAGTGGTGAGTACCCGACCGGTGGACAGGTCGTGATGTACGGCTGGCACCACGATGGTGGGGTGTCCGGCATACAGGTCGGCGAACTGTTGTTGGCGCTTGGCCTCCAGCGTGTAGTCGAGTTCCTCGCCCACGCGAGCCTTCAATTCCTCAACAAATGGGCCAGTTTCAAGGCCCTTGAACAGCACACCCAGCATCTGTGTGAGGAACGCCGTATTGGCCAGATCAGCCGAAATAGCTTTTTCTACACCGGGGTATTGCACCTTGACGGCAACGGCGCGTCCGTCGTGGCGGCGGGCCCGATGGACCTGACCGATGGACGCAGCCGCCAGCGGCACCGGATCCCATTCGGCGAAGATCTGCAGCGGTGGCCCACCGAGTTCTCGTTCCACCACGCCGGCGGCCAGTTCCGCACTCATGGGAGGCGCATCAGATTGCAGTTGCGTCAGTTGTTGGCGCAGCTGCTCGGGGATGCCTTCATTGAGGAAACTGGCCATCTGGCCCAGCTTCATCAGTACACCCTTCATGTTACCCAACGCCTCGGTGACCTGTTCCGCGCTACGCAATTCGAACGCTGCGTCGAGTTCCACCTTGCGCTCGTCGGAGGCCAACGCCCGCTTGGCCTGATGGGCAACGTAGGCCGTACCCGTGGTGGCACCGAGGGACACCAGCGACCCGGTGCGGGCCA
>JAYVGK010000140.1:0-3351 GCA_043772215.1 Acidimicrobiales bacterium
ATGCGCACCTGCTCCTCGGTGGGGTTGGGGATCTCCTTCAGCAACCCGGTGGCCGCCATGACCATGCCGGGTGTGCAGTATCCGCACTGCAATCCGTGATTGACTCGGAACGCCTCCTGCATGGGATGCAGGGTGCCGTCGGCGGCGGCCATGCCCTCGATGGTGATCACTTCGCTGCCGTCCACCTGGGCGGCCAACACGGTGCAACTCTTGGCCGAGTCACCGTCGAGGTGGATGGTGCAAGCCCCGCAGGAGCTGGTATCGCAACCCACATTCGTGCCGGTGAGGCCACAATCCTCTCGGAGGTAGTGCACCAACAACGTCCGCGCTTCCACCTCATGGCTGTGCGCGACACCGTTGACGTTCATGGAAACCTTCACGGCAAACCCCACATATCTCGACAGCATCCGGGCTGGTGGATGCGTTGCTGTTCCTATCACAGCAGCGGCGCGCAGTGTCTACGGTCACAGAGGCCGAACAGATGTGGCTGGGCGCCTGTGCCGATAGCGCTGGCCCGGAGGTGAAAGCCTGCGAACGGAATCCTAATTCCAGAACGAGATGGTGTCCCACAGCTTCGACAGTGTGCTGCGGTCGCGTCGCCCGGTCTCCTGCGGGGTGGGTCTGGCGGGCACCGGCAAGGTTGCGTCACCAGTGAGCGTGGCATCGCCGGGGCGCAGATCAGGGATGGCATACACCTCAGCACCGGCAGGGGCGAGGCCGAGTTCCTGGCGAGCGATCCGGGCCACCTCAGCGTCGGTCTCGAGCAGTTTCTTCTGACGGAGAAGCTCGGCATTGTCCTTCGAAACGGCCGTGTACCGATTAGTCGCATGCCGCAAGTCGTTGTCCTGGTTACGCCATGTGTCGTACGGCACCACACCAACAAGGGCAGCCACCACCAATGCCACACCGGCGATCAACAGATGGCCAAGGGCGCGCTTCAACCCCCATCGAAGGCCGTGACCGAAGCGCAGTGAGCGGCCCACCGTCACGGCACCCGTAGCGCTGCTCATCGAGTCGCTCGCGGCGCCAATGCGCGCTTGCCCCAAAACGCAGCGGAGTCTCCCAATTGCTCTTCTATACGCAATAGTTGGTTGTACTTGGCCACACGGTCGGATCGCGCCGGTGCGCCCGTCTTGATCTGGCCGCAATTGGTGGCCACTGCGAGGTCGGCAATGGTGGAATCCTCCGTCTCCCCAGAGCGGTGACTCATCACTGCGGTGTAACCGTTTCGCGTGGCCAATCCCACCGCATCAAGCGTTTCGGTGAGGCTCCCGATTTGATTCACCTTCACCAGGATGGAGTTGGCCACTCCCCGGTCGATACCCATCTGCAAGCGCTCAGAGTTGGTGACGAACAAATCGTCGCCCACCAGTTGGATTTTCGTCCCGACAGACTTGGTGAGTGCTGACCACCCGTCCCAATCGTCTTCGGCCATACCGTCTTCGATGCTGACGATGGGATAGCGGCTGACAAGGTCGGTCCAATAATCAGCCAGTTCCAAGCTGCTGAGGGTGCGGCCCTCCCCCGCCAACACGTAACTACCATTCTTGTAGATCTCGCTGACCGCCGGATCCAGGGCGATGGCGATCTGTGTGCCCGGCGTGTACCCGGCTCGTTCGATGGCTTCTACAAGCAACTTCACTGCGTCTTCGTTTTTGGCCAGATCGGGGGCAAAACCACCCTCGTCACCAACGGCGGTGGACAGTTTGCGATCGTGTAGCAACTTCTTCAGTGTGTGATACGTCTCCACTCCCCACCGCAGCGCCTCACTGAAGCTGGCCGCCCCCACCGGCATCACCATGAACTCCTGAAAGTCCACGGTGTTGTCGGCATGCACCCCACCGTTGAGCACATTGAGCATCGGCACCGGCAACACATGGGCATTGGGCCCACCGAGATAGCGATACAACGGTACGGCCAACTCATCGGCACCGGCACGCGCAACGGCCAATGACGCTCCCAGAATGGCGTTGGCGCCCATGGCAGCTTTGTTGGCGGTGCCGTCGAGGTCGATCATGGCCCAATCAATTTCGCGCTGGTCCAGTGCGTGACGACCCACCAGGAGGTCTCGCAGCGGACCGTTGACGTTGGCCACGGCCTTGGTGACGCCCTTGCCGAGATAGCGCTGTCCACCATCGCGCAGTTCCACTGCCTCGTGCTCACCGGTACTGGCCCCACTGGGCACGATGGCCCTACCCGTGGCTCCGGACTCGAGGAGAACCTCCACTTCAACGGTGGGGTTGCCACGCGAATCGAGCACCTCGCGGCCGATGACTTCTTCGATCCTGCTCATGAGTCCCCTTGACGCCAAAACGATGCCGAAAGGCAACGCTACGAAACAGAGGCTAGAGGGTCAAGAACCCTGCAGGAGTTCGAACATATGTTCTCATATCGTCAGCGCGCAGAGGGCTGTGGCCCGCTTCACTCAATTCGGTGATGAGATGGAACATGTGAATGCCCTGCCCGTGACGATCGCCGACATCGAGGCAGCCCGTGAGCGGTTGCGCAATGTGCTGCGGCCCACACCCACCCGCTTCGCCGATGCCATCAGCCGGGCCATTGGTCGGCCTGTGGCCATCAAGCCCGAGCATCTCCAGCGGGCCGGTTCGTTCAAGATCCGCGGGGCTTACAACCGCATCGTGCAACTGCCGCCCGGAGTGGCTGTGGTGGCGGCCTCGGCCGGCAACCACGCTCAAGGGGTGGCTTTGGCGGCGGCGCTCACTGGGCGTCAAGCCACCATCTTCATGCCCGACACGGTGTCGCTCCCCAAACTCCAGGCTTCCGAAGACTACGGCGCCACGGTGATCTTCGGCGGTCCGGTGCTCGACGACTGTTTGGGCATGGCCAGGGCCTTCGCAGCCGAGACCGGGGCCGTGTTCGTTCCACCTTTCGATGATCCCGACGTGGTCGCTGGCCAGGGCACATTGGGCCTCGAGATCGTGGACGAGATTGCCCATCTCAGCGGATGCAACTGGCCCACCGATATCGCCCCCGTGGTACTCATCCCCATCGGCGGCGGCGGGTTGGTGGCGGGTGCCGCCATTGCGTTGCGGGCCCGGCGTCCAGATATTTCGATCATCGGGGTCGAAGCGGAAGGGGCGGCGTCGATGCGGCGCAGTCTCGAGGCCGGATCCATCGTGACCCTGGATGGTGTTTCCACCATGGCCGACGGCATCGCCCTGAGGGCTCCGGGACGGATTCCTTTTGAGGTGGTCACCGCCTTGGTTGACGACGTTGTCACCGTTTCCGAAGATGCCATCAGCACGGCCGTGTTGCTGCTCTTGGAACGGGCCAAGGCGGTGGTGGAGCCAAGCGGGGCGGTGGGGTTGGCGGCGCTCATGGAGTACCCCA
>JAYVGK010000141.1:0-10147 GCA_043772215.1 Acidimicrobiales bacterium
GAGGGCAATGCCGAGCTCACTCCCAGTCGACTCGTTGGTCATCATGATCCAGCGATGGTGCTGCAAGGCGGGTACACGCCCGATGCTTTCGTTCCTGGGCCGTTGGTGGACGCCGTACGAGATGGGGGGCTGCTGTATCTTGAGGAGCTGAACCGGATACCAGAGGAAAGTCTCAACGTGCTCATTACGGCTCTGGCCGAAGGTGAACTGCATGTGCCTCGGGTGGGCCGAATTCCGGCGGCCCCGTCGTTTCGCCTCATCGCCGCTATGAACCCGTACGACGCCATCGGCACTGGACGTATTGGGCAGGCCATCTACGACCGAATGTGTCGGGTGTCAGTCACCTACCAAGACGAGATCAGCGAGCGCCGCATCGTGGCTCGTGTCACCGGTATTGCATTCGAACAGCCTGACGTTGAGTTGGCGGTGTCGATGGTGCGGGCCACTCGCTCGCACGCCGATGTACGAGTGGGATCGTCTGTGCGAGGTGCAATTGACATGACGCTGCTCGTGGACGGACTCCGGGATCTGCGCCACGTAGATCCCGATAGTACGTACACAGATCAACGCCCGGTGTTGCTCGACTCGGCACTGGCAGCGCTGTCTGGACGGATTCGACTGGACGAGGCGTGCGACCGCCAGCCCGAGGAAGTCATCACTGAGATTCTCGACGCAGCCATCGCCGACTGGATGCGCCGACACCAATCCGGTGCGGAGTCCGAATCAGCCCAGGAGGGCGATTCGGGAAAAGGTGACGGCCCCGCTCCCCAAGGTCCCCCGCAGTCGGGGCCGGGGCGGGGCCGTATCCTCTCAGGAGATGATGCTCGCGCCGCAGTGGCGGAAGCGGCCCGACGAACCCATGGCCGCTACGAGTTGGCCAAGCACCAGGCCTTTGGTGATGTCAGCCCCCAAGTGGGAGAGCTCGATGCCGCCGCACTGGAGGAACTGGTGGGGTCAGCTCCAGACGAGGCGGCCGCGCTCATTGCCGATTTGGCCAACGCCACCGATCGATTGCTGCGGGCCAAGGCCCGACGGGCGGCGGCGCAATTGTTCGTACGAATGGCCCGCCAACAGGGGACTCCTCGCCAGGGGGTCAGGCGTTTGAAGGCAGTTCATGACGCGCTCGATGGTGAGGTGGACGTTGATGCCACCTTGGCTCGTACCGATGGGCTTCGCCCGATGACCATGGACGATGTGGTGGTGCGACGTTGGGGTGCCAACGAGCGAGCCATCTGCTTGTTGGTGGACCGTAGCGGCTCCATGAACGGTCGGCAGGTGGCCATTGCGGCGTTGGCGGCGGCCAGCGTGATGGTGTCTGCGGGGGAGCGGGCTGACTGCAGCGTATTGGCGTTCAATCGTGATGTGGTGGTGCTGCAGGAGCAGGGCCATCGCCGACCGGTGTCGGCTTTGCTGGACGACATCTTGTCGCTGCGGGGCAAGGGTGAAACCGATTTGGCGCTGGCTTTGCGGGCGGCTCGACGCCAATTGGGCACGGCCGTTTCTCGTGAGCGGGTGGCCGTGTTGCTGTCCGATGCCAAACGAACCACAGGAGATGACCCCTTGGTGGCCCTGCGGGGGCTGGATCGGCTCCACGTCCTGGGCACATCCGATGAGGCTGAGGCCGAGGAACACGGACGGCTCCTGGCCCGGCGCGGTGGTGGTCGTTACCTCACGTGCACCAGCGTGTTGTCGATCCCCCGGGCACTCACGATGCTGCTCAACGACTGACCCCGCCGCCCGCAGATCTTTGGCGGGAAAACCCGTACGCTGGGTCACGTGGATCACGCCCGTCGCTATCTCGTGCACACCTACGGGTGTCAGATGAATGAGCACGACTCCGAGCGCATCGCCGGGCTCCTTGAAGCCGATGGGTATGTGCCAGCACTGTCCGAAGACGATGCCGATGTCATTGTGTTCAACACCTGCACTATTCGGGAGAATGCCGACAATCGCCTCTTCGGAAATCTGGGCTACATGAAGCAGTTGAAGGATCGTCGCCCCGACGTCCAGGTCATGGTGGGCGGATGCCAGGCCCAGAAAGACCGGGGTTACATCCAGCAGCGAGCCCCCCATGTCGACGTGGTGTTTGGAACCCACAACGTGCATCGGGCTGCAGAACTGTTGCGCGAGCAGCGCGCTCTCAACGCACCGATGATGGAGATCTTGGATGAGGCGGAGGCCTATCCTTCTGAGTTGCCGGTGCGTCGCGATTCGGAATGGGCAGCGTGGGTCACCATCCAAATCGGCTGCGACAATTCATGCGCCTTCTGCATCGTCCCATCTGTGCGCGGTGAAGAGAGCAGCCGTCCATTTCGCGATCTCGTTCACGAAGTAGAGACCATCGCCCGTACCGGAACTGTGGAGGTAACGTTGCTGGGCCAGAACGTCAATTCGTACGGCCGAGATCTCACGAGTGAATGGCGTGCGCAGTTTGGTTCCGACAACGCGTTGCAGCATTGCGGACCGGAGTGGAACAACGATGAGCGCGGCGCCCGGGCCCGGCCCTTGTTCGCCGATCTGTTGCGTGCCGTTGGAGCAGTGGAGGGAATCAGGCGAGTTCGCTACACGTCTCCACATCCCAAAGACCTGCGACCAGAGACTATCGAGGCCATGGCCACCACGCCTGAGGTGATGCCGCATCTTCATCTGCCATTGCAGTCCGGCAGTGATCGGGTACTCAGTGTGATGCGCCGCGGCTACACCGCTGAGCGCTACCTGGAACGTTTGGCTGCGGCGCGCGCCGGCATCGACGATCTGGCTGTTACCACCGACATCATCGTGGGATTTCCCGGCGAAACTGATACTGATTTCGAGCACACGCTGCAGGTGGCGGCCGAGGCGCAATTCGACAGTGCATATACCTTTGTGTTCTCTCCGCGTCCCGGCACCGCAGCGGCACACATGGTGGACGAGTTCGTGCCTGACGATGTGGTGGCGGACCGATTCGAGCGTCTCAAGGTGGTGGTGGAACGCAGTGCCGTACTGAAGCATGCGGCTCGCATCGGTCGGGTAGAAGAGGTGCTGGTGCAAGGCCCGTCGAAGAAGGATCCCACCATCACCAGTGCTCGCACGCGTCAACACAAGTTGGTGCATTTCGCCGGACCAAACGGTGTGGCCCTACACGAGGGAACGTTCTGCAATGTGCGCGTCACCAGCGCGGCAGCCCACTTCCTACGCGGAGAATTGGTGGAGGTCACAGCCCGCCACCGCCATCGGGTGCGCATTCCGGTGAGTGCTTCGTGATCGCGTCGTGATCCACCATCTGGCTGAGCCGGTTGCGTGGGTTGCTACCACCCTTCAGCGCGCATATGAAGCTGAGTCATTGGCCACCGAGGGATTCATCCATCTGTCCACCCCGGCACAGTTACCCATAACCTTTACACGATTCTATGCCGATCGCACCGATCTCGTGCTCCTCGATGTGGATGACACCCATCCGGTGTTGGCTGATCTGTTGCGGTGGGAGGAGATCCCTGGTGGTGAAGTGTTTCCCCATCTGTACGGCCCGCTACCCATCGAGGCTGTGATGCGGGCCCGTCCGCACTGGCGACCGGACATCGACGGGGCGTGAGAGCGCTGGTCCAGCGCGTTGCCCGGGCCAGCGTCACGGTGGAGGGCGAGGTGGTGGGAGCCATTGGTCCGGGCCTGTGCGTGCTCATTGGGGTCACCCACACCGACACCGCGGCCACCGCCGTGAAGCTTGCTTCCAAGCTCTGGCATTTGCGGTTGATGGCTGATGCCGACGGGATCATGAACCTGTCCGTGGCCGATACCACCCAAGCGGTACTAGTGGTGAGTCAGTTCACCCTGTACGGAGATACGGCTGGCGGTCGGCGGCCCTCGTGGACGGCGGCGGCACGACCTGAGCATGCCGAGCCAATAATCGGCGCGCTTATTGATGCACTTCGCAGCATGGGTGCCAACGTTTCCGCCGGAAGGTTCCGCACCGAGATGGCGGTGGAGTTGGTGAACGACGGACCGGCCACCGTGATGGTGGAGGTGTAAGAGTTCGCAGAGCCAGTGTCAACTGGAAGTTCTACGGGTGCACGGTGTCAGCGACGTGTAATCCCAAGAACGCTGATGTGGCGTTGTATCAAACAGCGATGATCTCGACGAGTTTGTCGAGGGCTGTGAAGTCGCCGGGATTGCGTGTGTAGAGAGGAAGCTGAGCGGCGTATGCAGTGGCTGCGATGAGCAAATCGACGGCGCGCGCACCACGTGCCTTTCGGCCCGCAGCCACCACCGCAGCGTAAATGCGACCGTACGCTCGGGCGGCGTCGGCGTCGAACGGGAAAGGTTCGAAGGTCGCTTCTGTTCGTTGCAAGCGGTCTTGGCGGCGGGCTCGTTCGTCAGGATCTGACGTCGCATGTGGCCCGGCCGCCAACTCGGCCATCGTGATGGCGCTCACCGCCATCTCAACCGGCAGCAATTCGGGATCGAGTTCGTCGAGGTCGATCACCACTGACGTGTCGAGCAAGCCTCGCGCATGTCGTTGTTTAGACACGGGGGCCGAGGTCCTGCGAAACGTGCCGGTCGAGGTCTTCGCGGAACTTGGCGGCGTCGATGGCCGGCGCATGCGCGAACGCTGCCTCGACGTTGGCGCAGGGCACGAAGCGACGGTGCCGCATGGGGATCAGTTCACCAACCGCTACCCCGTTACGGGTGACAACAAAGGCCTCGCCTTGGTCGAGGCGTCTCATGATCTCGCCGCTGTCGTTGCGGAGCTTTCGCTGGGTGATCGTCTCGGCCATGGTGCGACCGTAGCACCCGTGCGACATCAGTGCCCGGCCAGAGGGTGGAGCGATCGGATGGAATTGTGACCACGACTGCATGTGGCCGGCCGGTAGCTATGCCTGAGTGCACCGCCGAAGATGCGGATAGAAAGAGGATGCCAACGAGTTCGCCGGAGGATGTCCCTGTTCGCCCGTTTGAACGAGCGGGACTCAGCCGATGGTCATCAGCGTCCCGGCCGGCACCGGTTTGAGCTCGCTGTAGCTGCCGTATTCGCGCATCTGGCGGAACGGTTTGTTGTCGATCGTGTTGTACGAAGCGATGTATCCCCAACGGGGCATTTCACTGCCGTTGGCATCGGAGCGATGGAGGAGATTGCAGTGGAACACCAACCCGTCGCCCGGTTGGAGTTCGACGTATTCGAGATCGAATCGCTCAATGGCCGCCGACAGATACTCGTCGTCGACGACGGTTTGATCGTTGACCCGGACGTGGTCCAACCGGCCGAGTGTGTGGGACTTGCGCAACACTTGGAGGCATCCGTTCGCCACGATCGACGGGTCGAGCGCGATCCAGATGCTGAACATATCGGGCGTCAGGCATCGATTCTGATACCAGTAGCCGTAATCTTGGTGCCACTCCCACGCACCACCTTGCATTGGTTCCTTAATGGTCATCTTGTGGCTGTAGAGGTACACCTCGTCACCAATGATCTGTTTGGCGATCGAGACCAGTCGTTCGTCGCGAGCCACGTAGCCGTACATGTCGTCGCCGGCTTCGTGCCACATCTTGAGCAGAGTCGTATTGCCTGCGCTGTCACCCTTGGTTATCAGCGTGCCGCCTTCGATCTGCGGCCTCATTTCGGCACGCGAGCGATCGCGGAACGAGGTCACTTCTGCGTCAGACAGCAGGTTCGGTACGACGCAGTAACCGTCGTTGTTGTATTGGTCAATCTGTTCGGTAGTGAGCATGTTGGTCTCCGAGGTGTGGTTCACGAGTTGCTGGGCGTTGGGGGCGAGCTGGCGTTGTCTGTGCGTGTGGATGTTGAGCGGCAGCACGACGCACCGCATTCGCGATGTCGAGGCCGAACTGGAACGCCCGTTCGACGATGGCATCCATGAACCAGATGCCATGGAGCAGGCCGTTGACACGGACATGGGTGACCGCCACACCCGCGTCGGCCAGATCGGCCGCATACCGGTCGCCTTCGTCGCGCAGGACGTCAAGCCCGCACGTGAACACGGTCGCCGCAGGAAGGCCTGCGAGGTCGCCGGCGGCGTGGAGGTCGGCATAGGGCGGCGTCTCATCGCCGCCGACGTACAGATGCCAGAACGATTGCATCGTGGCTCGAGTGAGGAAAAATCCATGGGCAAATTGTTCGTACGACGGAGTGTCGAAACGACGGTTCACGACGGGATAGACGAGTAGTTGATGGTGGATCGTGGGGCCGCCCTGATCCCGAATGACCTGGCACGTGGCTGCTGCGAGGTTGGCGCCCGACGAATCGCCCCCGACCGCCAAGAACGATCCGTCGAAGCCGATCTCGTCGCCATGGGCGGCCGCCCACCTCACAGCTGCGACGCAGTCATCGAGCCCAGCGGGAAATGGGTGCTCGGGGGCCAGGCGGTACTCAACGCTGAGCACCGAGATTCCGCTGTCGCGAGCGAGGCGTCGGACCGGTCGGTCGGTGTTGTCGATCGAGCCGATCTCCCAGCCGCCGCCGTGGAAGAAGACCAGCAGCCGGCCTGAATTGGATGTATCGGGCCGATAGAGGCGGGTTTGGATCGTACGGCCCTCCGCTTCGATGACGATGTCGCGTACCTCGGCGATTTCGACCGGCGGCAGCATGCCATCGACCATTGCATCCATCGCTGCACGGGCATCGACTGGAGCGAGTTCGCAGAAGTCCTTGGCATCGGGATCGGCTTGCGCAAGGAGCGCGCGTACGTCAGGGTCGATGTACACAGTCACTTCGGTCATCTCCGGAGCCACGCCGAGAGCCGCAATTTGTCCCCGCGGATCCACACATCGGAGTATTCGATGGGGCCCGCATCTTTGTCGTAGGAGATCTGTTCCAGGTAGAGCACTGGACTGCCCACGCCCACCTGCAGCAGCTCGGCAATTGCTGGCGTTGCGATCTGAGACTGGAACGTGCGCTGCACTCCGTCGACGACTAATCCGTAGTCCTGTTCGAGCACGTCGAACAACGGTCGCGACGTCAGGTCGGCCGATTCCAGACCGGGGCAACGGCTTGCCACCACGTAGTTGTCCAACACATAAACGGCCAGTCCATCAACAGAGCGAACCCGCCGCAGCGCAACCACGAGACCGTCCTTGTAGGCCAAGTGAAGATGACCGGCGACGTTGTCGGCTGCCTCGGTGATGCCCTGGCGAATCACGGTCGTGACGTAGCGCACGCCGTCGCGATCGAGCGCTTCGGCGGTGGAGATGATCTCTTGCGCGAACGACTGCTCCAGTATCGGTGATCCCACAAACGTGCCGCGCCCCTGATGTTGAACTAACAGGCCCGCCTCGATGAGGCTGCGCATCGATCGACGGACGGTCCCCCGAGCGACCTCGAGCATTTGCGCCAGTTCGGGTTCGCTCGGCAGTCGCATATGGGCGGGCCAGCGGCCAGACACGATGCGTTGACGGATCAGGGCGGCGATCTGATCATGCAATGGGGTCGGCGCATCGCGACTCAATTCGTGCGATAGGTCGCCGACCACGTTCGAGTCGCTCATTTCGGGGCCGGTGGCATTCGATCGAGGTAGTAGTCGGGGACGACGACGCCGTTCGTTGAAAAATAGGCGGGTACATCTACGCCACTGATCAGCAACACATTGCCCCACGGGTCGAATGCGCCCGTTCGTACGACTGCTTTGGCTCGCAAGGGCCCGGTCCGCAGCAATTCGCTGTGTGGAATCCTCTCCTGGACGACATCAGGCCAGCGCTGTTCGAGCCAACCATGTAGTGGGGCGTTGTGCGTTGCGACGTCCTCGGCGACCACGATGCCCTCGACGATCAACTCTGCACCGATCAGATCGAGGACGGTTCGCAAGTCGGGAAGTCCTTGAGTGACGGCTAGGTCGATACGCCAGACATCGGACGGAATGGGAAAGCCGGCGTCGACCACCAACAAGCCGTCGCCGTGACCGATGGAGGCGATTGCGTGGCTGAGAGCTGCGTTGAGGATGCCGGAGCGCTTCATGTGATGCCTTCTGCGTGGATGGCCTGTGTATTCGATGTGCCGGTCATCGCTGGTGTGCCCGGGGCGAGCGGGGCGAGATCGCCGAGGTACGGCAAGGATGGAATGACGTGTGCAATCCCCACGCAATGTCCTGCAGCACGCACGGCAAAGATGGCCGCTGCCGATGCGTTGTCGCCGCTGGCGAGACGCACCGCATAGGCGGCGGTGAATGAGTCACCGGCGCCAGTGGTGTCCACCACCGGTGACACGGCGATTGCAGGAATCGCGACGTCTGCGCCATGGTGTCGCAACAGCACGCCATCGGCGCCGAGCGTGAGCGCAACGGTGGCGATGGCGGCAAAGCAATCGGCCTCGATGATCGTCTCGGGCGCCGTGTCGGATGGGAGACCGGCGAGCCGGGCCGCCTCGGTGCGATTGGGAGTGAGATGGTCCACTAGTGCCAAAGTTTCCGCTGGCAGTGGACCGGGTGGCGCGGGCGCAGGGTTCAGCACGGTCGTGACGCCGGCGCGCCGGCCCGCCAGCAATGCGGCATGCGCGGTTGCAACGGGAATCTCCAGACCGACAACGAGAACATCGGCGCCGATCAGTGCTTCATCCAAACCGATCAGGTGTTGGGGAGCGAATGCATCGAGCACACCCGGCACGATGGCGATTCGATTCTCCCCAAGACCATCGACCACGATCATACCTACCATCGTGTTGCCGTCGACGGTCCTCACGAGGCGTGAATCAACCTGCTCCGTGTCCCACAAGTCGTGTGCGCGCCTACCGTACTGGTCCGACCCGACAACCGTGCACAGCGTCACCGCCGCCCCGAGGCGTGATGCTGCGATTGCCTGGTTCGACCCCTTGCCGCCGTCATCGATGGAGAAACTGTGGCCAACGACCGTCTCCCCGGCTTCGGGAACACGCTCCATCGAGAATGTGAGGCCGACGCCGTAGCTGCCGACGACCACTACCCGCGGTTGCGTCGCAGACGAAAATGTGTTCATAGATGTTCGTGGTTGATCTATATCGATACCGGATATTGTAATCAAGCGTCAAATCGTTGGCAACCGATTCTTTCGTGGCACAGCCTGCATATATGGCCTGCGATCCCACAGTGGAAGGTCCGAGTCGAAACATCCCGGTTGACCGAAGAGTGACAAATGTCTACAATCAACTCTGTACAACTGGTTGGGAGCAACCGTGAGGATTGCTCTGACCGACGACAAGGGGGAAAATGAACACCACACGATTCTCGAAGCTTGCGACGATCGCGGTTGGGCTGACCTTGATGGCCTCCGCATGCGGGAGCGACAAGGCCAAGACTGCTGCGGCTGACTCGACCGCAACAGCGACGGCAACGCCTGACTCGACAGCTGCTTCGACGGTCGGTTCGACCTCGGCCGCCGACACGACAGCTGCCTCGGCGGCGGGTTCGACTTCGGTCACCGAAACGACAGCTGCGTCGACGGCGGGTTCGACTTCGGTCAGCGCCACGACGGTTGCGTCCGCCGCCGTGGGTAGCAGCATCGACGGATTTAAATTGGCGTCGTACATCACCGATCACGTCACCAAGGGCGACAAGCTGAACTTCGTCTACATCACCAATGATCTGTCCAGCCCCTACACAGCGGCCCAGAAGGTCGGCGTGAAGAAGGCGGTTTCTGACCTTGGCATCGATGCCGAGTTGCAGGGCCCACCGACCGGGGCGGCGCAAGATCAGGTCGCACTCATCCAGACCCTCATCGCGCAGCACAAGATAGACGGCATCGCAGTTGCTGCGGTGAACGTTGACTCGCTCAAGCCAGTCATCGATCTGGCGTTCAAGGAAGGGATCCCGTTCATCTCGGTCTTTACGGATCAGCCGAACAGTAAGCAGCTGGCGTTCATCGGCGAGGACAACAAGGAGTTTGGCAAGTACCTCGGCAAGGAACTGGCTGCAAAGCTGGTAGGCAAGTCGGGGCCGGTTGTGGCCGTCTCGGTGGATACTGCAGCCGGCTGGTCCACGGCCAGGATGGAAGGGTTGAAAGAGGGCCTGGCGTCGAATCCGGACCTCAAGTTCGTCGGCCCCATCAACACCGGCATCGAACCCGGCCAGATGTACAACGCAATCCAAAACGCCATGCAGGCCAACCCCCAGGCAGTAGCAATTGCCTCGGTTGACTGCTGCAGTGTCGGTGGTGCGGCGAAGTGGGCCGAAACTGCGGGCAAGTCCGGAAA
>JAYVGK010000142.1:0-1500 GCA_043772215.1 Acidimicrobiales bacterium
GAAATGCTCACCGACGGCATCGTCGACCTGTACCGGGCCGGCGTGGTCACGGGATCGATGAAGTCCATCCATCCCGGGAAGATCGTCTGCAGCTTCGGACTCGGTTCGAAGTCCACATACGACACCATCCACAACAACCCAGACATCTCCAGCCAGACCGTGGACATGACGAACTTGCCGCACCTGATCATCCAGAACGACCGGCTCACGGCGATCAACAACACAACGCAGATGGACCTCCAGGGCCAGGCCGCCAGCGAGTCGAACGGTCACCGCCACATCAGCGGTAGCGGAGGTCAGCTGCAGTTCGTTCGCGCCGCCTATGCCTCCAAGGGCGGCAAATCGTTCGTTTGCATGTCCTCTACGTACGAGCGCAACGGGGAACGGCGAAGCCGTGTGGTGCTGAACCTCAGTCCCGGCAACATCGTCACTGCGCCACGTAGCGACATGATGTACGTGGTGACCGAGTTCGGGGTGGTGAATCTCAAGGGTAAGTCCGTTCCCGAACGGGCCAAGGCGATGATCTCGCTGGCGCATCCGGACTTTCGCGACGACCTCGCACGCGATGCTCGGGCGAACGGACTCCTCCCGAGATCATTCGCCTGAGCAAGATCGAAGTTTGGAACTACGTGCGCAATGGCTGATCACCGCATAGTGGACAATGAACACGAGAGTCGCTGGTACGTTCGGCGGGGTGACACATCCGCTGCACGGCCTGTCTGGGGCCCTCATGGTGTGTGGCACCACCAGCGACTCGGGCAAGAGCACCATCGTTGCGGGGCTGGCTCGCTCACTGGTGCGCGCAGGAGTGCGAGTGGCTCCGTTCAAGGCCCAGAACATGGCCAACAACTCCTTCATCACTGCGTCCGGCCACGAAATTGGACGGGCTCAGGGCATGCAGGCCATGGCTGCCTGTGTCCCCGCCGAGGTGGCCATGAATCCGGTGTTGCTCAAACCGTCTGGCGAACGGGTGTCGCAGGTGGTGGTGCTCGGCCGTCCCCACAGTTCGCTCACCGCCGCCGAATACCACGAGTACAAGCCGGAATTGTTGAAGCTGGTACTGCAATCACTGGAGGACCTTCGGGGCCGATTCGACGTGGTGTTGTGTGAAGGTGCCGGCTCCCCCACCGAGATCAATTTGCTGGCCCACGACATCGTGAATCTACGTATCGCTCACGAAGCCGATCTGGCCGCCATCGTGGTGGGTGACATCAACCCTGGCGGTGTGTTCGCCGCCCTCTACGGCACCGTGAGCCTGCTCCCACCGCATTATCGCCAACGGGTGAGGGGTTTCATCATCAACAAGTTGCGCGGCGACCCGGCGTTGCTGTTCGACGGCACCACACAACTACGTGATGCCTGTGGTGTCCCCACGTTGGGAGTGCTGCCCTGGATCACCGGGCTCACCCTGGATGCCGAGGACTCCATGAATGTGCCATCGAGTTACGGCGGCGGCGCCCCCTTGGCCGATGCGCTGGACATTGCCGTGGTACGCCTTCC
>JAYVGK010000143.1:0-2663 GCA_043772215.1 Acidimicrobiales bacterium
CCACGAGAGGCGAAGATACCGACACCGGCTCCCGCATCGGTGGATGCTTGGCCGACCAACGGGCAACGATCCCGGCCTACGATTAGACCATGGGCGACGTGGGCGATGACGGAATGGATCGGTTCCGTCCGAAGCCTGTCCCACCACGCAACCGTTTCACCGAACGCGACCCCCTCAACCGGGTTCCACTGCGCCGCTCGGGCCCTGCAGCCTCGGACCGGACCAGCGGTGCCTGGCCATCGTGGCTCCCCTGGGTCGCAGTGGTGTTGCTGGTGGCCGTGGCACTGGTACCTCGCCTGCATCGTGGATCAGGTGACAAACCCATCACGTACTCGGAACTACTCACCTTGGCTGGCTCGTCGGGCGTCGTCAGCGCCAATGTGGACAACACCACCGGACACATCGGGGCGCTCCTCACCGATGGCCGTCGCGTGTGGAGCACCGGGCGCGTCCCGTTGTCAGAGGCTGACGCCCGCATCTTGGCCGGCACCGCCACACTGAGTTATCGCACCAGTTCCAAACCGTGGTGGCACGCCGTCGCAGCTCCTGCACTGTTGGCTGCACTGCTGTTGAGTGGATGGCTGCTGGTAGGTCGACGCCGGGGTTCCCAACTCGACGCTATGTCCACCATCGGCCGCTCCCGGGCCCGGATATGGACGACGGAACGGCCCGGCACCACCTTTGCCGACGTGGCTGGATATACAGGTACCAAAGCCGAGATCACCGAGGTGGTCGCGTTCCTCACCGACCCTCAGCAGTTCAGAGCCATGGGGGCGCGCATACCCAAAGGAATCCTGCTCGTCGGCCCTCCCGGTACGGGCAAGACACTCATCGCCAAGGCCGTGGCCGGTGAGGCCAAGGTTCCGTTTTTCACCGTCACCGGTAGCGACTTCATGGAATTGTTCGTGGGTGTCGGCGCAGCGCGGGTTCGTGACCTGTTCAAGCAGGCACGTCAACAGGCGCCATGCATCGTTTTTATGGACGAGATCGATTCCATCGGCCGCAAACGAGGCGCCGGGATGGGTGGTGGTCACGACGAGCGGGAGCAGACCCTCAATCAACTCCTCGCCGAAATGGACGGGTTCGAGGGCAGCCACGGCGTGGTCGTAATCGGTGCCACCAACCGACCTGACATCCTCGATCAGGCGCTGCTACGACCGGGTCGATTCGATCGACAGGTGATGGTGCCACTGCCTGAACTCGATGAGCGTCACTCAATCCTACGTGTACATACGGCTAACAAACCCCTGGCTCCCGATGTAGATCTACTTGCCATTGCCAAGTACACCCCCGGGATGAGTGGGGCCGACTTGGCCAACCTCATGAACGAGGCGGCGCTGGGAGCGGTTCGTCATCGCGCAACACGGATCACCGCCGCCGACGTTGAAGCCGCCCGTGACCGCGTACTGCTCGGTCAGCATCGTGAAAGCCTCATCCTCACCACCGCCGAACGCACTGCCACTGCCTTCCACGAGGCGGGCCACGCCATCCTGGCCCACGTTCTCGAACACGCCGATCCGTTGCTCAAGGTGTCGATCATGGCGCGCTCAGCATCATTGGGGGTCACTATGCAACTCCCTGAGGAAGACCGCCATACCGCCACGGAGCAGGAGATCCGAGATCGACTGGCGGTGGCCATGGGAGGTCGGGCGGCGGAGCTCATCGTGTTCGATACCATCACCACTGGTGCCTCCGATGACCTGATACGTAGTACCGAATTGGCCCGGCGCATGGTGCGTGAGTGGGGTATGAGCGATCTCATCGGTCCTCGGGCATGGGGCCATCGAGCTCAGGTGTTTCTTGGTGAAGATCTCATGCAGAGTAAGGACTGTTCCGACGCCACCTTGTATACTGTCGACCTCGAAGTGGAACGGATTTTGCGCCATGAGGAACGCCGGGCCCACGAAGTTCTGCGCCAGCACCGTCATGCACTCGACACCGTGGCCCACGCCCTCTTGGAGCGTGAAACCCTGTCTGGCGCCGACGTGGAACTGCTCTTGGTTCTTCGTGACGAACCGGCGAATGAGGCACCCAAAGGCGGCGATCCAAAGGCCGCTGGCCTGGTATCGATCGTGGTGCAACTTCCTACCGAGGATTCGCAACGACACTGACGTGAGGCTCCGGTGGCTTCAGGTCACCGGATTCATTCCGCCACGGCAGCAATCGAGGACGACCAGCCCAGCCTCGGACGGTTGTTCACCGGGACGGCCACCTGAGGGCCCGGAACTGCGGTCGACGTGGTCGGCGACGGGAACGTAACAGCAGTGGACGTTGAAACAGCAGTGGACGTCGAAGCAGCAGTGGACGTCGACACAGCGATTGAGCTGGATGTGGCCGCCGCAATTGACGCCGGACTGGTAGCAGGTTTGGCGGTGGGGACCGATGTGGGCCCAGGAGTCCTTGACGTGGACGTGGGCGCGGATATGGCAGTCGGTGACGGTGCAACCGCAGCGCTGGACGGAGGGGTCAACAACCGCACAGACACCAGTGTGGTGGTGGCTGTGCTGGTGGTCGTGGCTGGCACTCGCAACGTCACCGGCGTCTGCAATCCCACTGCAAATCCTCGTCCCCCAGGTGAACTGGAAGGAGCCGGTGACACACCAGACTGTCCTGGCGATCCTACGGTTGACACCAAGTCGCGTTGCACCACAATACCGACATCG
>JAYVGK010000144.1:0-5255 GCA_043772215.1 Acidimicrobiales bacterium
GTGCCAGGGCCATCAAACGGCCGGAGGTGCTGGCGTACGTGGAGTACCAATTGGCCAACCTCGACACACTGGCCAAGCGCACGCTGTTCGTGCCGCTCACCGACAAACAGAAAGTGGCATCTGCCGCCGCCCTAGCTGAGTTGAAGAAGCTCGGCTGACGGATGGCGTCCGTGTCGCCCGTGTCGCCCGTGTCGCCACCTGACCTCGACGCCATTGCCCATCGCCGGGCCCGCCCCGCCGAGATGGTGGCCAAGGGTTTGCTGCTTGGCTGCGCGTCGGTTTCGGTTATCACTACCATTGGCATCGTCGTTTCGTTGCTCCGACCGGCTATTCAGTTCTTTTCCAGGGTGTCGGTGTGGAAGTACCTCACCGGCACAGACTGGTCGCCGCTGTTCCAACCCGCCGGATACGGCATTCGCCCGTTGTTGGTTGGCTCCTTGGTGATCACGTTCATTGCATTGATCGTGGCCGTCCCGCTCGGGCTGGGAGCCGCCATTTATCTGTCCGAATACGCCGGAGAACGATCCCGCCGTATTCTCAAGCCGTTGTTGGAGTTGCTGGCTGGTATCCCCACGGTGGTATACGGGTTCTTCGCACTCACATTCGTGACCCCATCGATTCTGCAGCGTTACTGGTTCTGGGGTCAGAAGCCCGACATCTACAACGCATTGGCGGCGGGCTTGGTGATGGGCATCATGATCCTGCCCACAGTGGCGTCCCTGGGTGAAGACGCCATGGGTGCCGTGCCGAGAGCGTTGCGATCCGGGTCGCTGGCCTTGGGGGCCAATCGGTTTCAGACCACCATCAAAGTGGTGTTGCCGGCGTCATTGTCGGGGTTGGTGGCGGCATTTGTACTGGCGGTGTCTCGTGCCGTGGGCGAGACCATGATCGTCACCATTGCGGCGGGCGGGCAGCCCAACCTCACCCTCGATGCCCGCCAGGGAATGCAGACCATGACGTCGTTCATTGCGTCGGCCGGGATGGGTGACTTGCCGCAGGGGTCTAATGAATATCGCACCATCTTTGCGGTGGGCATCACGCTGTTCGTCATCACGCTGCTGCTGAACATCGGCAGCGCCAAACTGGTGCGTCGCTTCCGGGAGGTCTACGAATGAGCACCCTTGACTCGCTTGACTCGCTCGACACGCTCGAGGCCGAGCAGCCTCATCCCGCCAGACGCGCCGACCGCCTGTTTCCCCGCATGGCCATGGCCTGTGTGGGAGTGGGACTGGTAGCGCTAGGCGCGCTTATTGTCCAGGTGCTGGTCATGGGACACTCCCGATTGAACCTGGACCTACTGCGGTTCTTTCCGTCATCGGCGCCGGAGGAAGCGGGTGCCCAATCGGCATTCTTCGGCTCTCTTTGGGTCATCGGCTTCACCGCGATGTTGTGTATCCCCATCGGGGTGGGCGCCGCCATCTACCTGGAGGAGTTTGCCGATCGCAACCGCTGGTGGAACCGCTTCATCGAGGTCAACATCCGCAACCTGGCCGCCGTTCCGTCCATCGTCTATGGCATCTTGGGGCTGGCTCTGTTGGTACGCGGTTTGCATTTGGGACAAACGGTGATAGCCGCCGCCCTCACGTTGACCCTCATGGTGCTCCCCACGGTGATCATTGCGTCGCGTGAGGCCATCCGTGCCGTTCCGGGTTCGCTGCGTCAAGCGTCCATAGGATTGGGCGCCACGCAGTTGCAGACGGTACGCAAGGTGGTGTTGCCGGCGGCGGTGCCCAGTATTGCCACCGGGGTGATCCTGGCGTTGTCGCGTGCCATCGGCGAGGCGGCTCCGCTGATCCTCATCGGCGGACTGTCGTTCATCACGTTCAACCCCAACGGACCCGGCAGTGCCTTCACCGTGCTCCCCATCCAGATCTTCAACTGGATCTCGCGCCCCCAAGACGAGTTCCGCAACCTGGCGGCTGCGGCCATTGTGTTGCTCCTGGTCATGCTCCTGCTGCTCAATGGGGCGGCCATCTGGATCAGGAATCACTACAGGCGGAACTGGTGAGTCTCCGAGGGCCTCTCGGGGCCAGTGTCACGGCCCGGTCGGTCACCGGTATGCTGCCGTCGCTCATGGACGCCGCCACCGTCTCCGTGTCCGTCACGTTGCGCGATGAAACGGACAGTTCCACCGAGGACCTGTCCCCGGTGTTCGAACTGCGTGGCGTCAATGTGTTCTACGGCAAGGCCCATGCCGTTCGTGACGTTAGCCTCGACCTCAATCACAATCGCATCACTGCACTCATCGGGCCGTCGGGCTGTGGCAAGAGCACACTGTTGCGATGCCTCAACCGCACCAATGACCTCATTCCTGGCGCCCGAGTGGCGGGTGTCATCACGTATCACGGGCTCGACATCTTGGCCGACACCATCGACGTCATCGAGTTGCGGCGCCGTATCGGCATGGTGTTCCAAAAGCCGAACCCCTTTCCCAAGTCCATCTACGACAATGTGGCATTCGGACCCAGAGTCACCGGTATGAAGCTGGTAGGACGATCTGCAATGGCCGATTGGGTGGAAGAGTGTTTGCGCAAGGCAGCGCTGTGGGACGAGGTGAAGGACAAATTGAAGGAGTCCGGACTGTCGCTGTCGGGCGGCCAGCAGCAGCGTCTCTGCATCGCCCGGGCCATTGCCGTCAAACCCGACGTCATCCTCATGGACGAACCGTGCTCCTCGCTCGATCCCATTGCCACCGCCCGCATCGAGGAGTTGATGGTGGAACTGCGGGCAGAATTCACCATCATCATCGTCACCCACAACATGCAACAGGCGGCGCGCGTGTCAGACCGTACGGCGTTCTTCACGGCCGAGGTACAACCCGATGGTTCTCGCCAGGGTGTGCTGGTGGAGGAGGGGCCCACGTACCAACTCTTCACCACGCCTCGGGAGCATCGGACCGAGGAGTACATCACCGGCCGATTCGGGTGAGTTTGGTGGCCGCCCGACGGCACTGGTGGCAGGCCCCTGCGGAGCCTGCGGTGTCCGTCCCCGAAGTACCTCTTGACCCACACGACCACGGTGGCGATGTGTTGTTGCATGGGGCGTTGGTGGCCACGGACTCCCATACCGTGGTGTGGGACGCATCCGGGTTGGTGGTGCTGCAGCATCATCCCGATCCAGATCTGGTGGCCGACGAAAGTGTCACCGCCATTCGGGTGGAGCGTGCTCTGAACGAGGCGCGCGACGCCGGGTTGGAGGGTCGCTCCACTCATCACGAGGTGTCCGTCTACGGGCCGCCCCGCCGGGAGTTGCGCGTACACGGCCATCCCATTCTCAGTGAGGCATCGCTGCGTGTGATTGGCGCCGTAGCCCGTATCGAGGATGTGTCGCGCCAACATCGAGTGGAGGAGATGCGGCGAGATTTTGTGGCCAACATCTCTCACGAATTGCGTACGCCAGTAGGAGCCATAGGGGTGTTGGCGGAGATGATGGTGGGTGAACCATCAGTGGACATACTGTCGCGATTGGCGGTACGGATGGACATCGAAGCCACTCGCTTGGCCCGTATGGTCGACGAACTGCTGTCCCTGGCCCGGCTTGAAGCGGGTTCCGAAGCCGATTCTGGAGTGGAGCGCCAGCGGGTGGTGGTGCGTGATTGTGTGGACGCCGCCATCGAACGGGTGACTCCCGCTGCGATCGCTGGGCATACTCCCATCAGTGTGGTGGAAGTTCCTGCTGGCAGCCGCCCTGAGGTGCTCGGCGACTCGGTGCAGCTCATTTCAGCTGTGCACAATCTGCTCGACAATGCCGTCAAGTACAGCGAAGGCATTGGTCCCGTGGCGATTCGGATCGACTCGGCCATCGAGCCGGGGTTCGTGCATCTATCGGTGGTGGACCGAGGCATCGGCATTCCTCTGGCTGATAGGGAACGTATCTTCGAACGCTTCTACCGAGTCGACCGGGCGCGAGCCCGCAATACCGGTGGCTCCGGGTTGGGCTTGGCCATCGTGCGTCATGTAGCCAACAATCTCGGTGGTCAGGTGCACGTGCATTCCATCGAGGGGCAGGGGTCCACCTTCACCATGGTGCTGCCACTGGGTTCTGCGTCATGAGCGCGTCATGAGCGGATCCCATCCGGTGGTGTTGGTGGTGGAGGACGAGGAGTCATACGTTGACGCCCTCACGGTGGGCCTGCAGCGTGAGGGTTTCATGGTGCATGTGGCCCGCGACGGACGAGATGGTCTGGCGCTCTTCGAACGCACTCAGCCCGACTTGGTGTTGCTCGATGTGATGTTGCCGGGCATGTCCGGGGTGGACGTGTGCCGGGCCATCCGAGCGTCAGGTGCGGCAGTGCCGATCATCATGGTCACCGCTCGCACTGGTGAGGTAGACGTGGTGCTCGGGTTGGAATTGGGGGCCGACGACTATGTGTCCAAACCGTATCGGATACGCGAGCTGGTAGCTCGTATGCGCGCTGTGCTTCGCCGTCATGGCCGTCCAGTGGGGACCGAATTGGCCGACACCCTCACGGTGGGCGACGTGCGTCTGGACCCCGAACGCCATGAGATCCGGGTGCGCGGCGAGGTGGTCACCGTGCCGCTCAAGGAGTTCGAGCTACTGGAATTGTTGATGGAGCGATCCGGCCGTGTGGTTACGCGCGATGCGGCCATTGCCTACGTCTGGGGTGACGATTATGTGGGCGACACCAAAACCCTTGACGTGCATATCAATCGCCTGAGGGGCCGTATCGAGGAGGATCCGGCCAAGCCGACTCGTATCATCACGGTGCGCGGCGTGGGGTACCGCTACGAGTTGCCCGGCTGATCGGTTCGGGGTATGCCCAACGGATCGGGAGCCTGCTCGCCCCGCAGACCCTCCACCATGGCCACCAGTTGGCTCATCACCGCATCGGCGGCTTGCTTCACCTGTTCGTTGGTGGCCTCCTCCCCGGCGGCCAGGCCGATGAGTGTGCGGACATTGATGGGCTCGCCCACGCGCATTTGCACGGTGGGCCGACGAACCAGGTTCACCAGCAACCACCACAGTTTGCGGCGGCGGCCCACCACCCGATGAGCGCCGGCCGAGGCCACCGCCACAATCGGGGCTCCGGTCTGTAGAGCCAGGCGTACGGCGCCTGTCTTGGACCGCTCCGGCCAGAATTTGGGGTCACGCGTGATGCGTCCTTCGGGGTAGAGGGCAATGGCCTCACCGGCAGCGATGGCTTCGGCCGCAGCCGCCAATGATTCGGCCGCCTGCGCAGTACGCCGACGGACGGGGATGAAGCCCAACCGTCGGAACAGGTGCTTGAGAATGGG
>JAYVGK010000145.1:0-6095 GCA_043772215.1 Acidimicrobiales bacterium
GCATTGGATGCGGGGGGCACCTGGCCGGTGATACTGGCCTGCATCGCTGCCGTGAACTCTGTGGTGGGCGCCACCTACTACCTGCGCATCATGCGTGAGATGTGGATGAAACCCGTCCCTGACGGTGAACTCAGCCCCATCGTGGTGCCGGCATCACTGCAGTTGGCCATTGGCCTGTGCGCCATTGCCGTGGTGGCTTTCGGTGTGGTGCCCGGACTGGTGGGCCACTTCTCTGACATCTCCAGCCTCCGGCCGTAACACGGGGGCTGCCTTCCGGCGCTGTGCGTTGGTGCGTCACCGGCTTGGCAGGTCGACCACGGACCGTGGAGCGGTGGCCGCTCTCAAGCCTCCGCAGCCCGGGGACATCCTCACGGCTGTCAACCCGGGTCTAACTTTCGCCGGTGGTGTCAAGCGAAATGCTCTCGAGCGGCCAGGAGTAGTTGCGGCAACAACACCACGTTTCGCTCTGAAGGATCTTGCCGAGGGATCTGGCGTCCGCCGCCTGCCTGCGCCAACACTGCGGCGTCGTCGTCGCCGATGTCGGTGATGTCAGTCCAGCGAAACGAGGTGGTGGCCCTTCGGCCTGCACTGAGGCGACCCATCACGACGCCGGAACTGGTGAGACGCAGACGCCCGATGCGGATCGGCACCCCATGCTCCAGCCGGTCCACGCTCTCGCGGATGAGGCGGGGCTCGATCACCTGGCGGGCCAGGTTTACCGCGGCGGTGAAGCCTTCTTCCTGTGCACTTCGGGCCTTGCCGTCGTAGTGGGTGGCCGACAACACCATTCGCACCGTGCTGTGCTTACCCCACAGCAGGTAGCTGAGCCGATCCCACTTGGCATTTCGGCCCGACTGGTCCACTTCCGCCCAGTGCGCCACCGCATGAATTCGATCCAGTGGAACGCTAAGTGAGCCCCACTGCAGCAGGTCAGGGCGCAGTTTCAGTCGACGGCGTTTGATCGGCCCCAGCGGCACATCACGGTCAAACAAGATTCGTTCGGCATCGAGGGAGCCGGCACCCAGGCGCATGGCACCAAGCCGAGGAGCAGAGCGCACATGAGCGGTCCAGATGTCGCCGTCCCAGTACCGTTCATCGTGGCGTTGGCTGGGGTCAGGGTACCAAGCGGCGGCGGGGCTGGGGGCGGCCAGCGGTATTCGGGTTCCAACCAGGGTCATGAGAGTTGGCCCTTTCCTTGAGTCCGTGAGTTGCGCGAATTGCCCAACAACAGGGTGGCCATTAGGTCCATCGGCCCATCGACCAACGACCTTGATGGGGTCTCACAGCTGAACTGTCGCTCAAGGTACTTGGAAGGTCAATCACTTCATATGTGTATCTGTCAGGGACGCTGTGCAATGGCCTCGATGGTGATTCCACCCCGGGGTTGCTGGGTGAGATGTACACGGACGGACTTGGGTGAGGCGGTGGTCATGATCTCGTCAGCAATCTCGGCAGCCAGCGCTTCGGCAAAGGTTGGCCGATCCCGAAAGCGCCATAAATACAGCTTGAGGCTCTTGGACTCCACGCACCACTGACCGGGTTCGTACTCGATGCTGACCGTAGAGATGTCGGGCTGGCCGGTGACCGGGCACATGGACGTCAGTTCGCCAGTGGTGGCCCGTACGGTGACCAAGCCGTCGGGTGCCGGGAAGCACTCCACGTGATCAACGGGATGTTGGACGCTGTGGCCAAGAATGGTGAGAACACCGGGAACGGGATCGAATTGGGATGCAGCCATGGGTTGATCCTGACATCTCCTCGGGCTGTGACACTGGGGATGTGTCAGAAGTGGCTTCACGGTTGTTGTCCGAACTCATCATCCGCAACGGCCCCGTACCGTTCTCGGAGGCCATGGATGTGGCCCTGTACTCTCCGGGTGGGTTCTACGCCGTTGGTGGTGGTGCCGGTCGGCGCCGAGACTTCATCACCAGTCCCGAGGTGGGAGCGTTGTTCGGGGCAGTGTTGGCCACGTCGTTAGACACTCGTTGGGAATCGCTGGGTTGTCCTGATCCGTTCATCGTGGCCGAGGTGGGGGCAGGGCCGGGCATGCTGGCCCGTACGGTGCTCGCTGCGGCACCTCGGTGCTGCCACGCCCTGCGATACATCATGGTGGAACGCAGCGAAGCTATGCGCGCATTGCATTCGCAGTACCTGTCACTGACGGCCCCTGATGAGCTGCTCGGCTGCAGCACAAAAACCAGTAACGACTCGGACGACGATGTGCAGATCATCCCCGGTCAGGGCCCCCTGGTGGCGTCGATGGCAGCATTGCCTGCGCAACGTTTTCGCGGTGTCATCGTGGCCAACGAGCTGCTCGACAACTTGGCCTTTGATCTGCTGGAGCGACGCGTTGATGGATGGGCCGAGGTGCGCGTCACCAACGGGGTTGAGGGGGCACACCAAGAGTTGTTGGTGTCGGCGGCCCCGGACCTCGATGCCTGGGCCATGGCCATCGCCCCGGACGCGCCGATCGGTGGACGAATCCCACGGCAGGTGCAGGCTCGGGAGTGGGTACAAATCGCATGCGCCGCTCTGGAGGCGGGCACCGTAGTGGCGGTGGATTACGCAGTGGGTTCCACGGCATCGTTGGCTCATCGTGACCCGAGCGAATGGCTGCGCACCTACCGAGCTCACCGCCAGGGACGCCACTCTCTTGAGGAAATCGGTTCGCAGGACATCACGGTGGAGGTGGCCATCGACCAACTGCCGAAGCCGACTCGCATCAGCAGCCAGGCCGATGCACTCGGGCGGTGGGGTATTGCCCCACTGGTGGCACAAGCGCGAGCTACGTGGCACGAACGCGCCAGCATCGGCGACCTCATCGCCTTGCAAGCCCGAAGCAGGGTGCAGGAGGCCGAGGCGCTCATGGACCTCACCGGACTGGGATCGTTCACGGTGATGGAGTGGGACGTGGGCCGTATCACTAGTGTCCAACCATGACCGAGCCACTGCTGGATGCCCTGCTGCAGGAGAACCGGACCTTTGCCCCGTCGAATGAAGTGGTGGCCAAGTCGTTGCTCAGCGACCGCCGTTTCCACGATGAAGCAGCCAAGGACTGGCAGGGCTTCTGGGCAGGCCAGGCCCGTGAATTACTCACCTGGTCAAAACCCTTCACTGACGCCAACATCGCATCGTGGGATTTGCCATTTGCCACCTGGTTCTCCGACGGGGAGTTGAACGTCAGCGTCAATTGCCTGGATCGTCACGTGGAGGCCGGACGAGGCGCCAAAGTGGCGTTCCACTTCGAGGGAGAGCCGGGCGACACCCGCACCATCACGTACGCGGATCTACTGGATGAGGTGCAGCGATTTGGTGTCGCCCTCAAATCGCTGGGCGTCAAGCGGGGGGATCGGGTGGCCATTTATCTGCCCATGATCCCCGAGGCGGCCGTGGCGATGCTGGCCTGTACCCGCATAGGAGCAGTGCACTCGGTGGTGTTCGGGGGGTTCTCCTCCGACTCTCTTCGCGACCGCATCCTCGACACGGGCGCCACGTGTGTCATCACTGCCGACGCAGGCAACCGTAAGGGTGCACCCAGCGCACTCAAACCCAACGTCGACGCCGCCCTTGTCGACTGCCCCACGGTCACGAACGTGGTGGTCGTCGATCGTTGCGGCACCCAGCCAGCGATGACACCCGGCCGTGACCTCTGGTATCACGATCTTCTGCGCACATACGGTCAAGGAACTGTATGCGAGCCGGAAAGTATGCACGCTGAGGATCTGCTGTTCATTCTGTACACGTCGGGTACAACGGCCAAGCCCAAGGGCATCATGCACACCACCGGCGGCTATCTCACTCAGGTGTGCTTCACCCACAAGTACGTGTTCGACCTGCATCCCGAAACCGATGTCTATTGGTGCTCGGCTGACGTGGGGTGGGTCACCGGACACTCCTATGTGGTGTTTGGTCCGCTGGCCAACGGTGCCACCAGCGTCATGTACGAGGGAACGCCCGACAGCCCGGCCAAGGACCGTTGGTGGGCCATCATCGAGAAGTACCGAGTATCCATTTTTTATACGGCGCCCACCGCCATCCGCGCCTGTATGAAGTGGGGTACCGCTGAACCTGCCAAGCACGATCTCACCTCACTGCGGATCCTCGGATCGGTGGGAGAGCCCATCAATCCCGAAGCGTGGATCTGGTACCACGTCAACATCGGGGCACAGCGTTGTCCCATCGTGGATACGTGGTGGCAAACCGAAACGGGCGCCATCATGATCAGCCCACTGCCGGGGCTCACCGTCACCAAACCGGGCAGCGCCACGTTCGCCCTCCCCGGCATCGGGGCCGAGGTGGTGGATGAGGCGGGCACGCCCATCAGTGTCGGTGGGGGATACCTCACGTTGAGCCATCCGTGGCCAGCCATGTTGCGAGGTATCTACGGTGACCCTGATCGATACCGCGACACCTACTGGTCCACCTACGAGGGCCGTTACTTCGCTGGCGATGGGGCCAAGCTCGATGAAGACGGATATCTGTGGCTGCTGGGCCGCGTCGACGATGTGATGAACGTCAGCGGTCACCGCATCTCCACCACCGAGGTGGAGTCGGCGTTGGTGGATCATCCGTCTGTGGCCGAGGCCGCCGTAGTGGGAGCCAACGACGCCCTCACCGGTCAGGCGGTCATCGCCTTCGTAACGTTGAAGGGAGGCATGGACGCCTCGTCTGCACATGGGGAGGTACTGCGGGCTCACGTGGCCGCCAAGATCGGCGCTATTGCTCGGCCCAAGACCGTGGTGTTCACTGATGACCTTCCTAAGACCCGTTCGGGCAAGATCATGCGGCGCCTCCTCAAAGACGTGGCCGAGGGTAGGGCGCTGGGCGACACCACCACTTTGGCCGACCCCGCAGTGGTGGCCGAGATCAAGCGGCGTGCTGACGCACAACCTCAAGAAGACTGACACCGCCGGCGGCGATGACGTGATCGCAGTGGTGTCGAACTGCGGCGAGACTGGGGAGGTGCCCGACGACGCTCATCCCACCATCGACTTGGACGAAGAGTTGCGTGCCGTCTTACATGACGTCTCCATGCATAGCCTCGATGGTGAGGAGGTCCCCAACGACCTGGCGGTGCTGTGGCGGGCCCAGTTGAGTGGTGATACCGATCTGCTGGATGCCTATGAAATGGTGCTGCTCGATGGGATGAGTACCGATGAGGCCACGGCGGGATTCCGAGTGGAGGACGGAGTGGAGCCAGCGGCGGCGTTGGCTCTGGAACGCACCGTGGATCAGATCCGATTTGTGGCCGAGGCCATGGACGGGGCATTGGTGGGGTACTGGGTGGGGGAGAAGCCCCGCCTAGTGGCGGACTCGCCTGTGGTGGTGCTCGACACCGATGGGCAGTTGGAACTGGGGGGGCGGACCCTGGCCGAAACCCTGCTGGCGTGGACCGACCCGGAAGATCCCGAGGAGGTGGCTGAGGTTTACGACGCCCTGTGTGCACTTGGTATCAGGATGGCCGCTGATACCCACGAGCGGATCTATGCCCGACTCACCCCCTTCGATGATCCCAATCAGGTGACCCTCGGGTACCTCATCGACGAACGGATGCGTACTTCCACCGACGATCCATCCCGTGGCTGAACATACCCGTCGGCGTCCTGCGTTCCGGGTGCCGTACAACTGGTGGTGGCGCCACGGACCGGTAGAGCCCACCAAGGCCGCCGTGTTCGACCTCGATGGGGTGCTGTCGGACGCTTCGCACCGCCAGTACCTCATCCACGGGGCCCGTCGTAGTTGGAATCTGTTCTTCGATCTCTGCGGGGGCGACGCAGTGATCGGCGAGGGTGCGTCGCTGCTTGACGAGGTGGACGAAGGGCATCAGGTGGTGTTGTGCACCGCCCGCCCCGCTCGCGTGGCGCCTCAGACGCTGGACTGGTTGGAACGCAACGACCTGCGCTGGGACCTGCTCATCATGCGAGATCACGGCGACTACTCAATGGCCCGTGAATACAAGCAGTGGTCCGTAGAAGAGATGCGCGCTTACGGATTTGAGCTCACGCTGGCAGTGGAGGACGATCGCCGAAATCTGGCCATGTTCGAAGCCGAGGGGATCCCCAGCGTCTACGTGCACTCCGGGTACTTCGACTGAC
>JAYVGK010000146.1:0-2157 GCA_043772215.1 Acidimicrobiales bacterium
AGTGGGGCGTGCGCCAACGTCATGTCGAGGGAGCAGGCCAAACAACGAACCGCCCAATTGTGTGACGCACTCGGCCTTGCGAACGCCACCGCTGATCAACTTCGCAACATTCCGGCAGCCGATCTGTTGGCGGCCCAGCAACAGATGCTGAGGTCCGGTGGCAGTGCGTTGCCCTTCCAACCCGTGCTGGGCGGATCGCTGCTGCCGGTGCATCCTTTGAAGGCCATCAACGATGGGACAGGTGCCCGACCCGAAGCAGTACTTCATGGCACCACGCTGGATGAGATGCGCCTGTTCACTGCTTGGGACACTTCGCTCGCCGGTATCGACGGGGATGGCGTGGTGAGTCGGGCGAGGGCGCGACATGGTGATACCGCACACGACGTGGTTGACCTTTATCGCTCAATCCATCCAACGTTTGACTGGGGTCAGGTGTGGTCGTCCATGGAAACCGACGCCGTGTTCCGTATCCCAGCCCACGACTTGGGCGACGCGCTGATGACGGCGGGCGTGCCGTCCTGGCAATACGTGTTTGCTTGGCCCACACCCTTACTTGGTGGTCGCATGGGGGCTTGTCACGCAGTGGAGATTCCGTTCGTGTTCAACAATGTTCACCAGCCTGGGGCATCACAGTTTCTCGGAGCGGCGCAACATCTCGAGGAGCTCAGCGCGCAGATGAATTGGGCGTGGATTCGATTCGCCCATGGCGATGCTCCCCATCCGCAGTGGCCGGCCGAAGATGAGACACACCCAGTGTGGCGGTTCCACAACGACGACACCGCCGGTTTGGTGCTCGATCCGTATGTGCGCGAACGATCGTGTTGGCACCACTCATGACCACCGTCCCAGCGTCTGAGTACACCAAAGACGATCTAGTCAACACGGTACGAGTGTTGGGCCCTTGGTGGTGCGTGATGACGGAACGCATCGATAATCCATGGGCACTACCGGGCTTGGCGCAACTCCTGCATCACCAACGCACCGTGCTCGACACTTTGGCCTCTGCTGTGGAACTACCTGCTGAGCTGTTCCGGATCTCCTTGGAGGGCGAGCACGAGCTGAGCTTGGCCACCAGTTTGCTGCGCAAACGTTGGACTGATCACACCCGGGCCGATCTTGAAACCTGCGTAGATGCCTCGTTGGCGCTGCTCGAAGCGGCCGGGCGAGTGGTGGCCACGGTGCATGGCCCCCCGGTACCTACGCGCGGTGACGTGGCGGGGTTGTTCGTGTCTGGCGGAGGGGTCCCCAAACGGGGCACCGACCACGTTCACATCGGGCCACGCGGCGTCGATGGCGATCGTCAAAAGACTCGTCGCCACCACGGGCGGGGCTGGCAGGCCTTGTGCCTGTGGTCGACCGACGTGGTGGCGGAACTGGCCCAGGAAGGACACCCCATCATCCCCGGCAACGCAGGCGAGAACATCAGTATCGCCGGGCTCGACTGGGCGTCCGTTCACTCCGGCTCCCGCTTACGTATCGGTACGGTATTGGCTGAAGTGTCTATGTACGCGTTGCCATGTAGCCAGAACGCAGCGTGGTTCATCAACGGTGATTACGAACGTATGCATCACCGACGGCAACCTGGTGTCAGTCGCCTCTATGCCAGTGTGGTGGAGACAGGAGCCGTGCACGTTGGCGACGCTGTGGTCTTGGAGCCATGAATGCCACGCAGGAGCGTGACGTCAGTCCGGTGCGACGACTCGAGCGAGGCGGCGGGCGGGGTCGCTACGTGCGACCGCCCGAGCGGTCGAGCGAAACCGGGCTTCCCCATCTTCGAGGTCGCCTCCATCAACTTGCTCTCATCGTGGCTGTACCAGCAGGCCTTGCATTGGTTTTTACCGTCCATGGAACCGTTGCCCGGATAGCTGCGGCTGTCTACTCAATCACGTTGGCTGGCCTGTTTGCCTCCAGCAGCACTTACAACCTCCGCTTGGGCACCACCCGGTTACGACCGTGGATGAAATGGGTGGATCACGCCATGATTTATTTCCTCATCGCTGGGTCCTACACGCCGATGTGTCTGGTGACGCTACCCAGGCGTTGGGGTATTCCACTACTGGCAGTGATCTGGATGTCGGCACTGTCAGGAGCGGTGTTGAAGCTGTTTTGGCGCAGTCGGTTTCGGCGCGCTGGTGGCATCCTCTACATGACGCTCGG
>JAYVGK010000147.1:0-3619 GCA_043772215.1 Acidimicrobiales bacterium
CAACGACGCCATTGCACATGCGACAGCAGCAGGACGAAGAGGCGCAGTCAAAGTCGTCTTCGACCTGCGCACGGAGAAGGAGCGGTTTCGATGAGCACACCCAAGCGCGGACCCCGACCGGGGTTCGTCCTCGAGGTGGACCGGTCCACCCCGCCCACCCTGTTCTGGCATGGCGAGGGGTACCGGTTGGAAAAGCTTCCTGTGGGCAGCCGGGTTCTGTACGCACCGGAGCCACTGGCCCCGCTGGAGGACCCCCGTGGGGCCATCCGCCATGCACTGATGAACCCGGTGGGCGACTCCCAGCCGCTGGCGTCGCTCATGTTCAGCGGCATGCGCCTCACCATTGCCTTCGACGACATCTCGCTTCCCCTTCCCCCCATGCAGGCCCCCGACATTCGCCAGATGGTGATCGAGGAGGTACTGGAAGTAGCGGCTGTGGCAGGCGTCGACGACGTGGAACTCATCGCAGCCTTGGCATTGCACCGTCGGATGACCGAGGCGGAGTTGCGCCATGCGGTGGGCGACCGGGTATACGACGCGTTTGCCCCCACTGGCCGGCTTTACAACCACGACGCCGAAGATCCCGATGGCATGACCCAGTTGGGCACCACTCCAAAGGGTGAAAATGTCATCATGAACACTCGTGCGGCCACCAGCGACCTTTTGGTGTACGTAAACATCAACTTGGTAGCCATGGACGGGGGATGGAAGTCCACTGCCACTGGTCTCACCAGTTATCAATCACTGAAGCATCACCACAATGTGCATACCATGCGCCACTCCACCTCGTTCATGGATCAGCACAAGAGTGAGTTACACCATTCCAATTGGCGAATGGGCAAGGTGATCCAGGAAAGCGGTCCGAAGGTCTTTCAAATTGAGACCACGCTCAACAATGACGCGTTTCCTGATCCATTTGGCTTCCTCACCAAACGTGAGTGGGAGTGGAACGCCCGTGACCGGGCATCGTATCTGGCATCGTCCAAGGCTCTCTCAGCCACCCCGTCACGCATCAAACGCCAGATCTTCCACTCCATCAAAGCACCTCACAAAATGACGAGCGTGCAGGCCGGCGAAGTGGAAGCGGTGCACAAGATAACCACCGAAAATGTGTACAAACAACAGCTGGTAAAGGTGGAGGGTCAAACTGACATCGTCACCATGGGCCTGCCGTTCATCTGTCCTTACAATGTGAATTCCATCATGAACCCGATTCTGGTGATGTGCACCGGGTTGGGGTATTTTTTCAATCTCTACCGCAACAAGCCCGTGGTGCGCCAAGGCGGGGTACTCATCATGAGCCACCCCACTCCATGGGAGTTCCATCCGGTGCATCACCCCAGTTACATTGATTTTTTCGAGCAAGTACTTTCAGAAACCACTGACCCGGAGCGGATGGAAAAAGAGTTCGAGCAGAAGTTTGCCGAAGACGAATGGTATCGACATTTGTACCGCACTAGCTACGCATATCACGGAGTACATCCCTTCTATATGTGGTATTGGGGAGCACATGCGCTGGAGCATTTGGGTAAAGTCATCATCGTGGGTGGAGATGTTCGGGCAGTTCGTCGTCTTGGATTCAGTCCCGCATCCACCCTCCGCGACGCACTGGAAATTGCCTCCGATGTAGTTGGTCGGAGTCCCAGCATCACCCATCTACATAATCCACCCATCTTCATGGCCGACGTCACCTGACCATGGCCGCCCACGGGTTGGTAGGACTTTCCGATCGCATCCGGCGCACTGTGGGTCAATCGCCCGCCGACCACGGGATGGCCCGTCTGGGTCCGTTGGCGCGTACTGTGCGCCGGGGCGGCGACGGGCGAATCCCCCGCCAATTCAAAGGGTTTCCGTACACCGCGCCTACGTGGCCATCCACCGTAGAGCGCGAAGAAGACTCGTCCGATCTTGGAATTAATTACGACACGGAGTGGTCTCGCAATCCGGTGTCACGAACAGTGAGGCGTGCCCTGGTAGAGGCCATCATGCGCCCGGGGGTTCAAGCGCTGGCGGCACCGGCTGTGACTGGACTGGATCGTTTGGACAGTGTGGCCGGACCAGTGATCTTCGCCGCCAATCACCAGAGTCATCTGGACACGTTCTTGTTGCTCACGGTGATTCCCACCCGATTCCGCAAGCGTATGGTGGTGGCCGCTGGCGCAGACTATTTCTTCGACAAGCGTTGGAAGGCGACGCTCAGCGCGCTTAGTATAGGAGCCATCCCCATCGAACGCCGTAAGGTCAGTAGAACCTCGTCGGACAGGGCGCAGCAGTTGCTGCGCCAAGGTTGGAGCCTCATGATCTTTCCGGAGGGTGGTCGTTCGCCGGATGGCTGGGCGGGGGAGTTCAAGGCGGGCGCAGCGTTCTTGTCGGTGCGGACCGGGTTGCCAATTGTCCCCGTTCATATCGAGGGCACTGGTCGAATCCTGCCCAAGGGGTCCATGTTGCCCAATCGCGGAAGCACCGCAGTCACGTACGGCGAACCACTTCATCCGCACGAGGGCGACGATGCACGCGCCCTCTCCATGCGGATGGAGGCGGCCATTGCCCAACTCGCCCACGAGCAGAGTGACGGCTGGTGGGTGGCCCGACAAAACGCAGCCGCCGGCACCACTCCCCCGCTGCAAGGGCCGGCGGGCGTTGCGGGGTGGCGCAAGACCTGGGCACTGGAGACCAGCAAGTCATCACGGCGTCGCCCCAAACGCAGCTGGCCATAGCCGTTCCCGTCGCAAGATTCCTGGCTAAACGTTCATGTGGTGGGGTGGCGGAGTTTGCGACCAGTTGTTCGCGTCGCACAATTAGTCATCGGCGACGTACTTTTGCCACGAGTGGGGTTGGTCGAGTCGCGAATTTTGCGACCATTCGTTCCCGTCGCAAAGTTCGTCCATGGCAACTTACTTTTGCAACGGGTTCAGTCCTTCGCAAAAATCGAGGGCCGTTGAGACCCCTCAACTGGTCAGCGGCTGTTCCACGGCTTTGCACTCGACTTCGAGGGTTTTGGCTTGGGATTAGCCCACGCCGGGCGATCGTCGGTGGGCGAAAAACTTCGCGCCACACCATCCCGTGGCCGTTCTCCGGCGGGCCGAACTGACGGGGACCGATCCTGCCAGGTGCGATCACCCGACGGACGAGCAGCACCCGGCGCAGATCGATCCTGCCACGGCCGATCACCCGACGGACGAGCAGCACCCGACGTAGAACGATCCTGCCACGGCCGATCACCCTGCGGACGGCTGGCTGCGGCGGCCCTGTCCCCATAGGCGGGACGCTCACTGGGAGTGGGCCGGTCCGCAATTCGCTCAAATCCCCGGGCACCACTATGGCGATCGGGAGCACTGGACCGGGGACGACCACCCGAACCGCCAGACCCGCCGTACCCACCACGATCATCACGACCCCGCGGACTGCGGCTACCTCGATCCGAGCGCTCGGGGCGACCCTTGCGCAACTCATCCTGACGCTGGGATTCAGCTGCCTCGGTGACTTGAGCTTCGGCCACCTGTACCCGCAGACGTTCCAGAACCTCGGTGATATCGGAATCTCGCGCCGTAACGCCCAAGCGGTTCTCCATCGCCACAGTGCCCCGGCGCTGCTCTTTGCGGATGAGGTTGACCACCGT
>JAYVGK010000148.1:0-6619 GCA_043772215.1 Acidimicrobiales bacterium
CATAGCGCACGGCCATGGGACTGAACTGTTGACCCAGGTGAAATGTGGCGTTGTCGCGTGCCAATCGGAGGTCATCAGCCACCAGTCGACCGCCGCCAATTATGGACCCAGGCCATGACGTGCGGACATCAGGCTGAGCGTCTGTGGACATGCTCCACGCCAACTGATCGGTGCCCTGGCGGCCATCGAGGGACCACCCCCCACCGGGGATCATGCGCGCCGAACCCAACCACAGGATGCGAAATCCTCCCTCCGCCAACTGGTCGTCCATCCAGGACAAAGCGGTTTGGTGGTCTCGGTGGGCCATGCCCCAACTGCCATCTCGAGCGCCCCACACGGTGGGGAGAGCACCCACCACCAGCGCCGCCGCCCCCACTCCAACCAGCGCCTGGCGCCAACCAAATTGTTGGAGGCGCAAGTCGGCCACGATGCCAGCAGCTCCGAGCGCCGCCGCCAGTGCCAAGGCCAACGCCGCCGGCACCAGCACCACCTCGGTGGTGGGCGCAAGACCTCCCAGCCAACCGCGCTCGCCCGCCCAGGCCACACTGAGCGAAACGATCGCCACCGCCCACAATCGAGCGGTCCATCGAAGACGATCTTCGCCAACCAGCAGTAACGGGATGAACGCCGCAACGGGGAGGGCGACGGCGAGCCATCCGGCTGGGCCAGGGGCTGTATGAAAGCGAAGAAGGTCCAACAACTCAGCATGGTGGCGCCCACCGACCGGTCCTCCCCCGAGCAGCGTGGCCCGGTCGCGCAACATGTCGAGCGACCATGGGAACAGCAGAAAAAACGCTCCCACCAGGGCACTTACCGCCTGCTTTAGGGGTCCACTGATACCTGAACGTTCACCGATCAGCACTGATCCCACTGCCAGTCCAGCAACCATCACGGCAAGGACGATGAACGTACTGGGCACGAATGCACTCAGCAGTGCCAGCGGGACAGCGCCGCGCAGGACGCCAATCACCTTCGCCGAGGGCCGTCGGAGGGCCGGATTCGCCGCCGAAAACGGGGCCCAACCACTGGTGGACAACAGTCTGCCAAGCAGCCAGGGAGCTGCCCCGTACACGAGTAGGGCGTCCCAACGACCGAGGCGCAACGCCCCGTATGGCAGTGGACAAGCGCCGTAGGCCACCGCTCCCGCGATACCGGCCAGTGCACGGAGACGAATGGCAGCCTGGTCACCGGCCCGGCGAGCTGAGGAGCTGATCCCGTCACTGGACTCATGGGGTTGCGTGAGGCGCCGGGCTAAACGCCAGGCGCCCAGTACACCTACGGGGATCATGCCCACGGTTACCAGGGTGCGACCAAGGCCATCGGCGCCCAATGTGACGATTCGTAGCAGCGCCAGTATTGCCATCGCCGGCGGTCCGGGGGCGCTGGACCCGGTTACCACCAGCCGCCACCCACTGCCATAAGCCCGCAGCAATTGATCCAGTGAAGCAAACGGCACGAGTTGCCCCACCACCGGAATCCGTTGGCCGATGAGGTGACGACTGCCGACCACGAAGATGACCGTGAACACGGTGCCTGCGGTGGCGATCCAGCGCCCAGGACCACGACGTAGGCCGGCCAGAACCGTGCGCTCGGCCAGCGTCCAAGCCTGCGCTCCATCCTCGGCCAGGTCCGCAGACAAGGAGTGTCGCCAGCGATCCAGAGTTCCCAGATGGAGCCGGTCCAACTGCGCGTCACTGACCGACCGACTGCGTTGAACGGCAATTCTATGTTTGCGCAATGCCCCGATTCCCTGACGGGGAACGTGGCGGGTGAGGCGTACGAGTTGCCCTCGGCTGCGGCGAACCAACAGCACCCATTGCAAAACCAGGCTGAGCACAGCAGGAACCAAGCGGCGCAGTCCGTGCACCGACACAACCGTACGAACCCGGTTTCGACGCAGCGCCAGGGTACGCGCAGCGATGGCGGTGTTGAGGGCGACAATATGGCTGTGGCCTTCGTCTTCGGTCATGGCGGCGACCGAGGACGACGGGAGGCGATGGGCCCGTTCAGCGTGGGCCACTCGGGCGCCGGGCGCCACCACAATCCGAGCGCCCCGCAGTCGAGCCCGCCAGCACAGGTCGATGTCCTCACCCAGTTCGGGAGCGCTGAGCGCATGACTGAGGAGCGAATAGCGGTTGTCAGCGTCGAGCGTTGGTGGCGGCGGTGCGGTGGTGAGCTCATCGAATCCCCGCAGTGCAGCAAACAACTCAGCCCTGATCAACAGGCACGCGCCCGATCCAGCCGCCACATCACGTTCCTGATCATGTTGGTGCTGATCGAGCTCGCGACGTTCGACCAACGCCACGGGACGAGCGGTGCGATCCGTGGCCAAGCCCATACCCACCAGCAGCTCGTGGTTGTCCGACGCCAAGAACTTGGGGGTGACGATGCCCGCCTGCGAACGTTGCGCCTCGTCCAGCATTGCTCGAACAGCGGTCGGAGCCAGATCTATGTCGTCGTGGCACACCAGGTAGAACTTCGCTCCCTCAACCGCCGTAATGACCTTGTTGGCCGCAGCGGCGAATCCGACCATCAGAGGCAATCGTTTGACGAAGGCGCCGGGGGCAACCGCAGCCACACGCGCCGAAACATCCACCGTTGACGCATCGTCGATGACGAGAAGCGAGCAATGCACATCCTGGGCAACGACTGATGTCAGGGTGCGTTCCAACTCGGGACCGGGATCGCTGGTGACAACCACGACCACGACAGCGGGGAGAACGGTGTGGGACACATCCATGCCTGCACGAGGGTACTCCCGGGGGTACGACAGAACGGGGCGCCCCGACGGCCCGGGATCTTTTCGATGTGAACACCGTCTCATTGCTAGCAAAATGCTTGCAACTGCTAGCAGTGGGTCCGTACAGTGCTCACATGCGCTTTGAACTGCCCTCCGACCTCAACAAGTCCCTCACCGACATCGGCCATACGGCCGTCGGCTTCGCCACGTTGGCCGCCAAGCGCGCCAATGACGCCCGATTGGACACCAACGTGCGCTTCAAGCCACAGGTGGTCGAAGTTCGCAAGCGCGCACTGCAGGTCGTCGAGACCTTCCAGACTGCTCGCCTGCGCGTGGAGTCTGCCGTGGAGCCCCTGGTGGACCGGGCGGTCGACCGTTTGCCAGAAAACGTTCAGGACACGGTTGGCGAAATTCGCAAGTCCCGAGTGGAGTTTGCCGCTAAGGCTCATGATGGTGTGGTCAAGGTCATCAAGTTCGCCACCACCGTCCCTGTTGTCCCGATGGCCAAGACGGCCACGACACCCGCCGCCGCCGGTGCAGCCACCATCACCAAAGCGGTACGCACCGCCAATTCAGCGGCCAAGTCAGCCACCAAGTCAGTACGGTCGGCCACCGCCAAGCCGGTAGCCAAGGCCGCCCGCGTGGCCCGAGTCGCCAAGCCCAAGGCGGTCAAGGCCGCCCGCGTGGCCAAGTCGACAGCCGTAAAGGCCACCAAAGCCCCTCGCACGGCCAAGCCCACTGCCATCAAGGCCGCCCGCACCACCAAGGCCCCTCGGGTCGCCAAGACCACAACGCGTCGGGTAAACGCAGCCTGAGTTCAGCTAACGGGAAGTGCCACCTTTGCCCGCCAGAACTCGAGTACCTGGCGCAAGGTGGTGTCAAGGTCGTACTGCGGGAGCCACCCAGTGGCCACCCGCAGGGCCGAGGCATCGCCCCTCAACACGGGTACATCAACCTTGCGCTGTTCATCGGGATCCACCACCAGTTCTAAGTCGGCGTTGGACAGCCGTAACAACCGGTGAGCCATTTCCTCGATGGATTGATCCACCCCAGAACAAACGTTGTACACCGCCCCGTCTTCACCACGTTCGATAACCAAGCGATACGCCCGCACCACATCTCTGACATCAGTGAAATCACGGCGGGTGCTGAGATTGCCCACCAAAATTTGGCGCTGGTGGTCACGCTCGGCCTCGGCGATGCGCTTGGCTAAGGCACTAACCACGAACCCATCGTTTTGCCCCGGACCGATGTGGTTGAACGCGCGTACTCTGATGGTGGGTGTGCCGAACCCGAGATGGGCTTGAACAGCAAGAAACTCGGCTGCCACCTTGGACACTGCATACGGCGAAGTGGGGCGTAGCGGCGCAGCCTCAGTGAGCGGAAGGTCATGGGGGCGCACACTTCCGTAGACCTCGGCGGAGCACACCACCAGCACCCGTGGGACCGTCGGCAGCCCACGAGCGGCTTCGAGCACGTTGAGCGTCCCGTTGGCGTTGACGGCGAATGTGGCAGCAGGATCCTTCCAACTTTCACCAACGTTGGCCTGACCTGCAAGGTGATACACAGCATCGGGCCGGGCCTCCCTCAAAGCGAGTTTGAGGGGATCAGCCAGGGTGATGTCCACCATGTCGTCCAGCACCACGTCGCCTTGTTCAACCAGATGACGTCGCAACCACGTGCCCACAAATCCGCTACCTCCGGTGACAAATACGCGCACTACTCGAGGCTAGTCCTGACCGACCGCCACATGAGGGCAGTGACCAGGCCACTCACGAAACCACCACGACGAATGGGTAAGAAGTGACACATTGTTTGCAAACATTGGCTATCTGGGGATCTTCCCAAATCAAATCAGACCAATAGCCCGTTCTTGTCACGCTGAGTTCACTGCACCGAGCGATACACCCGAGCATGCCCTTCGGCGCTGGATGCCCAGGTCCGCGCTGACGCTACGGCTAGGCGTCGCGCCATCGGCGGTCCGCCCCCATCGAGAGCCGCTTCCAAGCCAGCCATCAGTGCCCTCTGCGCGGCAATGGAGTCCGTGGGGTGGGGCTCCACAAGTATGGCGGCACCGGCCGCCGCTTCCTCTGTGGCTCCACCCGAGGTAGTGACCACCGCTGCGCCGCAAGACAATGCTTCGAGAATGGGTAATCCGAAACCCTCTTCGGCCGACGGGTATGCCACGACCGCAGCGCTGCGCAACAGGGCGGCCACATCATCATCAGCAACGAAGCCAAGCCGATGCACCGTCTTGGTGATGGTCGGAAGTCGTTCCACCACCCCCGGCCACGCTCCCCCGACGAGGACAAGTTCCACATCTGATCGACCTAGGCAATCATATGCGCGCATGAGTAAGTCCACACGTTTGCGAGGTTCGATGGTGCCGAGATGCAGAATGAATGGAAGGTGAAGGCCGTAGCGGGAGCAGACCTCGACGTCTGTGCCGGGGTCAACGGAGGAAAACTTAGCGGCGTCCACACCGTGCGGCACCACATGGATGCGCGCCCGTACGTTGACGTGGGCCATGAGCGCATCGGCAGTGGAACGTGATACGCAAATGACAGCATCGGCGCGCTCGGCTGCCACCCGAACCGCTCGGGAGAAGAGCAACCGTTTGGCCCGTTGATGATCCTGGGGTCGCGTGAGCATGGTGAGGTCATGAATGGTGACCACTCGGGCCAACCGAGACGGCACCCGCTCGGGCATCGTGTAATGCGGGCTATGCAGCACAGTGACCTCCGGGCTCACACGATGGAGAAACCGCACCAGCCCCAATTGCTCCCAGACCAGGCGCAGCGGTCGCGCGGACGGTGCACTTCGCTGCACCCTGGATGCGCCATCCCAAGCCGTCGTGTCGTTGCAGCGGGTCACAACCAATGGCGCAATCCCCGTATTCGGCAGCGCGCCTATCATTGCCCGAAGATAGGTTCCCACTCCGCCCGATGTGGAGTGCACGGCGGTGGCATCTACGGCCACGAACTCGTCACTTGTACTCATCACCGTGCCCACAATTCGACGTGAGCAGCGGCCGACGCCGCCCAGGTGAGTGGTTCGGTGTAGGCACCCGCAGCAGCGGTGAGCTGTAGCCGGCTGTCTTCATGTTCGAGCACCCGCACCAGACCCGTCGCCATGGCATCCACATCGAGCGGATCCACCAGTACCGTGGTACCAGCGACCACCGACGGGATGGGCGACGACAGTACGGGAACACCAGCGCGCATAGCTTCCACCGCAGGTAGCCCGAATCCCTCCAACAGTGGCACGTACGCCAACGCTCGCGCCTTCGACAACAATCGCGCCAAAGCCGTGTCATCCACCACACCTAATATCTCCACACCAGCCACCTCAGCCAGATCACCAAGGTCGGCACCCCATCCCGTGGGTCCCACGATTTTCAGCGGCCACGGGTGGCTCATGCGGGGGCGGGCCAATTGGTATGCCTGCACCAACCGACGCAGGTTCTTGCGAGGCTCCAACGTGGACACCGAGAGTAGATACTCGCCGCCACTCACAGGCCGGGGAAACACCGGCAGGTGGTCGCACCCCTCGGTGACCACGTATACCCGATGATGGTCGGCACCAGCAGCCAGCAAGTCATCGGCGGTTTGGCACGAGGGAACCATGAGCAAATCACAACGCGACAGTGCTCTATCGAGAGCGTTGGCATGCCAGCGCCGACCACGGCCAGGATACGCGCCGGGGGCACGCAGCCACGCCAGATCATGTACAAAACAGCTCAGCGGTGGACCATTGTGACGATGGGAAGGAATGGCCAATGACGTTGCGTGGACACGATCTACGTCGTTGGGCGGGGTGGCCAGTCCCCGGTCCCACATCCTGGTGAGCATCCGACCGGGCAGGATGCTGAGCCGCTCT
>JAYVGK010000149.1:0-3243 GCA_043772215.1 Acidimicrobiales bacterium
TCCATGGATGTGGAGGAGCGCACCTGGATGGCGCGCACCGTGCTCACGGAAGCCGATGCGGTATTGGTCGTGGGTTCGGCGTCGATGAAAGGGCTGCATTCGCTCAACCGCATTTTGGTTGAGCTCGGTGACATCGGTGTGGCTCTCACGAGCGCATTGGTGGTGTTCAACCAGGCACCTCGCTCGCCCAAGACCCGTGCCGCCTATGGCGCAGCGCTGGCCGAATTGTTGCAGTGGCGTCAAGACGACGCGCCGCCGCTTGGACCAGTTCATTTGCCCACCCGTGACGTGGAACAAGCGTTGCGGATCGGTGGCCCACTGCCCGAATCATTGACACAACCGTTGGGCAACGCCGTGCAAGCCCTGCTCGGCCCCACCACCCCGGGTCGGCCGTCGCACGGTCGCATCACCCGATTGGTGCCGACTGTGTGGCGAACCCGGCAACTCGACGAGGCCAGCTGATGAGCGGTTCGCGTTCACGCGTCATAGAAACAAATGAGCCCGCTCCGCTGCTGGAAATCGAACGCGCCGTCCAAGATCGTGCCCGCGACATGGGTCTCGATATGGCCACCGACGCAGGCAAAGACCGCCTCGGCGAACTCGTGTACGAGGAACTGGCGCGCTGGCGTATGGAGTTCGAACGAGGCGAACGCTCGATTCCCATCGGTGATGCCGAAGGTGTGGCCGGGCGAGCGATCCGCAACCTGGCTGGCTACGGACCGCTGGAGCCACTCTTGGCTGACGATGACGTGTACGAGATCATGATCAACGCACCGTCTGCCATCTTCGTGAAGCGCCACAGCGGCCCCAGCGGATACCACGACGAAGTGTTCCATGACGACGACCATGTCATCCGTACGCTTACCAAAATTCTGGACGACGCCACCCAGAATGGTTCTCATCGCAAACTCGATCCTGCTGAGGGCCTCCAAGACGCTCAGCTCGACAGTGGAGCACGACTGCACATCGTTCACGGTGACATTGGTCGAGATGGCCATTTGATTGTCAACATCCGCAAGTTCACCGGGGTGTCGATCAAGAATTTGTCGGAGCTGGTTGACCGAAACATGATGGACACTGCAGTGGCCAACGTTCTGCGCGCCGCAGTTCGGTCCCGCGCCACCATCGTCTTTGCCGGGGCCCCTGGTTCGGGCAAAACCACCCTGCTGTCGTGCTGCGCATCAGAGCTAGATCCCTCGTTGCGAGTAGTGGTGGCTGAGGAGGTGTTCGAGGCCGACATCCCGCTGGCAAACGTAGCTTCCATGCAAACCCGTCCCCAGCGCCAAGATCGTCGAGAGATCGATCTGCGTCGGTTAGTGAGCGGGTTTCTGCGGATGGCACCTGACGTGGCCATCGTGGGGGAAGTACGAGACCGAGAAGTACTGCCGCTATTGCTCACATTGTCGTCAGGCGTTCAGGGATTCACCACGGTCCACGCAGGGTCGGCTCGCCAAGCGCTCACCCGGTTGCGTTTCATTGCCCAGTTGGCGGATACGTCCAACGAGATTCCCATGTCGGCGCTCAACGCATTGATCAGCGAAGCCATCGACCTCGTGGTGCACTGTGTGCGCACCGATGGTGGATTGCGTATCAGTGAGATTGCTGCCATCGAGGAGCTCACGGGCGGTGCTGATGCCACTGCTTTCACCGTCACTGAACTGTTCCGGCGTGCCTCCCCTGACGGTCCGCTGCAGTGGACGGGCCAGGTGCCGGTGCGCTTGGGGCGCACCATGTACAACCACGGCCACGACATCCGGCGTCTGTTGGAGAGCGCTGGCCCTCCCTCTGCGGACGGGGGCCACCGGTGACACTGGCCCTGTCGGTACTGGCTGGCTACGGCATATTCCTCGTATACACCGCAGCCCTGGGCTGGCGGGGCCCGGGTCTGATGGGTCGCAGTCAGCATTCCTCGAAGCGAAGTATTGGCGAACTGGCAGCTGACTGGCTGGCTCAAGCCGGCGTGGTGGGAGTCACGCCTCTCGAGTTTGCGTCCGTGGAACTTGCGGTGTTGATACTTGGCTCCGGGATGGGCTGGGTGGTGTTCGCCTCCGCGCTGCCCGCACTGGCAATCGGTGCCTTCTCGGTTTCGGCACCGCTGGCTGCGTATCGGGCCCGCCGACGGCGACTGCGCGAATCTGCACGGGAAGCATGGCCCCGGCTCCTCGAAGAGCTACGTGTACAGACGACCTCGATGGGTCGCTCCATTCCTACGGCACTACTCGACATCGGCCGCCGATCCCCCACCGAGCCAATGAGGGTGGCGTTCGAGGATGCCCATCGCGAGTGGTTGTTGACCACCGACTTCGAACAGACGCTGCAGGTCCTCAAGGATCGATTGGCCGAACCAGCAGCCGATGCCACCTGTGAAACATTGCTGGTGGCCAACGAGATCGGCGGTGCCGATCTTGATCATCGTCTGCGAGCACTCATTGCTGATCGCACCATGGACTTGGAGGAACGTCGCGACGCACACAGCCGCCAAGCCGGCGTTCGCTTCGCCCGATGGTTCACCCTGGTGATGCCCGCCGGTATGGCCGTAGTGGGATTGAGCATCGGTGATGGCAAGCGCGCCTATGGAACCACCGGGGGCCAAATCGGCGTGGTGATGGCGATCGCCCTCACTGCCGTGTGTTGGCTGTGGGCAGGTTCGATCATGCGACTGCCCGAGCAAGATCGGGTGATGACCACATGAGCCGATTGGTGATCGCCTGCGCCATCGTTGGCTGGCTGGGCCTCACCCTCATGCTGTCGCGACTGCCATGGGCGCGCCGACTTCCATTGGCAGAACGGCTACGGCCGTACTCGCCAGGGCGACCTGGGCACCGGAGCAATGGCATCTTCTCCGTGGCCTCGGCCAGAGATGCACTCGGTCCACTGGCCCAGACTCTGGGCGAACGAATCGCCCAGCTGCTGGGCGTCAGCGAAGAGCTGTCAGTACGTCTGGTGCGGGTTCATTCGTCGCTCGACGCCACCGGTTTTCGACTTCGCCAGGTGGGCGCCGCCACCGCATCGTTGGCCGCCACCGGTCTCTTGGCATTGGCACTACCGGTGCCTGCTCCCATCCTCGCCCTGGGTTTGTTGGGCATCCCCTTGACGGCGTTTCTGGCCATCGAACAGCAACTGGCAATGCAGTCCGATCGATGGAAGCGGCGAATATTCCTGGAGCTGCCCGTCGTGGCCGAGCAACTCGCCATCTTGTTGTCGGCAGGTTGGAGCCTGGGCGGTGCGCTCAATCGTTTGGCA
>JAYVGK010000150.1:0-5923 GCA_043772215.1 Acidimicrobiales bacterium
GCAGCTGACGTGGGCATCCTGGGGGCGGGATTTCCGGAGGAATACGGCGGTATCGGCACCGATGCGTTTCTGCGCATCATCATTCATCAGGCCTTGGCCCGCGCAGGTAGTGGCGGGGTCAGCGCTGGTGTCATCTCCAGTTACATTTCCATGCCTGTGGTGCTGCATCACGGCAGCGAAGCCCAGCGCCAAGAGGTGTTACCTGATGTGTTGGCCGGCCGCAAGATCGCCGCACTGGCGGTCACCGAGCCCAGTGGGGGCTCCGACGTGGCCAACCTGCGCACCACTGCGGTGCGCCAAGGCCACAACTATGTGGTCAACGGGTCCAAGACGTTCATCACCAGTGGTATGCGCGCAGACTGGTTCACTGTGGCGGTACGCACCGGTGTTCCCGGGCGGGGCGGGCTCAGTGTGCTGCTCATCCCCGGCGACGCGCCAGGGTTGTCGCGAACCCCGTTGAAGAAGATGGGATGGTGGGCGTCAGACACTGCCACCATCTACTTCGATGATTGTGTGGTGCCGGTGGCCAACCTCATGGGTGCGGAGAACGACGGTTGGCAGGCCATCATGGGTAACTTCAACTACGAGCGGCTGGATTTGGTGGCCCAATCGCTGGGGTTCAGTCAGTTGTGTATCGACGAGTCCATTGCCTACGCCAAACAGCGGGAGACATTTGGCAAGCCGCTCATCTCCAATCAGGTCATTCGCCACAAGATCGTGGACATGAGCCGCAAGGTGAACAGTTGTCAGGCGTGGATGGAGTTGTTGGCGTGGCGGCTCAATCAAGGCGCCAATCCGGTGGGGGAAATTGCTCAGTGCAAGGTGGAGGCCACCACCACGTTCGAGTTCTGCGCGCGCGAAGCGGTACAGATCTTTGGCGGTGCCGGGTATCTGCGAGGGGCCACGGTGGAACGTTTGTATCGTGAGGTTCGGGTGCAGGCCATCGGTGGCGGGTCCGAAGAGGTCATGCGCGACTTGGCGGCCAAGCAATTGGGTCTGTGATGGGAGCCAACGAGGATCATCTTAGAAGTATCACCGAGCGCATCGTCACGCCCGACGAGCGAGGCTTGGCAAAACTACGCGCGCAGAACAAGCTCACTGCTCGCGAGCGCATTGCGCTGCTGCTCGACGAGGGCAGTTTTGTGGAGGACGCACAGTTGGCCAATGCGCTGGCCCCCGATCTGCCCGCTGACGGGGTGGTCACCGGTAAGGGTCTGGTGGACGGACGACCAGCGTTCGTGGTGGCCAATGACCCCATGGTGAAGGCCGGATCGTGGGGGGCCCGCACGGTGGAAAAGATGATCCGGATCACCGAGGCGGCGTATGAGTACGAGTACCCCATCTTCTGGCTCATCGACTCTGCCGGGGCCCGAATCACCGACCAGGTGCAGTTGTTTCCCGGTCGGCGCGGTGCCGGGCGCATCTTCCACAACCAAATCAAGCTGTCGGGCAAGGTGCCACAGATTTGTTGTCTGTTTGGTCCGTCGGCTGCTGGTGGGGCCTATATCCCGGCGTTCTGCGATGTGGTGTTCATGGTGGAGGGCAATGCCTCCATGTATCTCGGCTCGCCTCGTATGGCCGAGGTGGTCATCGGTGAGATCGTGACATTGGAGGAGATGGGGGGCGCTCGGATGCATGCCACGGTGTCGGGCTGCGGTGACAACCTGGTCGCCGATGACGCCGAGGCCATTGCGCTGGCCAAACAGCATTTCTCGTATCTGCCCATCAACTGGCAGAGCGAACCACCGGTGGTGGACGCTGCCCCTGCCGCCTCGATTCTCAGCGCATCGATGATTCCGGAAGAGCCCACCCGAGGCTACGACATTTGCACAGTGATACGTGCACTTATTGATGCGGACAGCTTCTTCGAACTCAAACCGTTGTTTGCTCCCGAACTGGTCACCGGTTTTGCTTCGTTGGATGGTCGGTCGGTGGGTATCGTGGCCAACAATCCAATGGTGAAGGGGGGTGTTCTCTTCGGCGACACCGCCGACAAGGCGGCCCGCTTCATCCAGATGTGCGATGCCTTCAATCTGCCGCTCATCTATCTGTGCGACGTGCCGGGGTTCATGATCGGTACCGAGGTGGAACGCCAAGGCATCATCCGCCACGGGGCCAAGATGATCACCGCCGTGTCGGAGGCCACGGTGCCCCAGATTTCGGTGGTATTGCGTAAGGCTTATGGGGCCGGGTTGTATGCCATGAACGGGCCGGGCTTCTGTCCGGATGCGTGCATAGCATTACCGTCAGCCAAGATCGCCGTCATGGGCCCCGAGCCGGCGGTGAATGCCGTATACGCCAACAAGATCATGGCCATCGAAGATCTGGGTGAGCGGGCTGCATTCGTGGCGGAGCGCATCGCCGAGTACGAAGCCGATGTTGATCTGCTGCGATTGGCGGCCGACATGGTGATCGATGCAATTGTGCAGCCCGAGGACCTACGCAACGAGATCATCCTGCGTCTGTCCATGGCCACCGGGAAGAACCGCCACTTCAGTCACAAACGCCACGGCATCACCCCCGGCTGACCCCACCCCCGCCGCGAGCCCCCGGCCGCACCAGCGGGCAAACTGCACGTATGAACTTGGCTGAAGCCCTGAACAAGGCCCGCACGCTTGTGGCCGCCATGACCGAGGACGAGAAGTTGGCCTGCCTGGACGGGGATGCACCGTTTTGGGCTGGACTCAGTTTTCTCAGCAAAGGCGGCTATCACAAGAGCCCGTTCCACGCCGCCAAGGTGGAGCGATTGGGGGTACCCGGCTTCGCCTTCGTCGACGGCCCCCGGGGTGTGGTGGTGGACCGGGCCACCTGCTTCCCGGTGTCCATGGCCCGGGGCGCCTCGTGGGACATCGACCTCGAGGAACGTATCGGTGAGGCCATCGGACGTGAAGTACGAGCGGTGGGGGCCGACCTGTACGGCGGGGTATGCGTCAACATCCTGCGCCATCCAGCGTGGGGTCGCGCCCAGGAAACCTACGGAGAAGACTCCCATCACGTGGGCGAACTGGGGGCCGCGCTCACCCGTGGAATCCAGCGCCACGCCATGGCCTGCGTCAAACACTTTGCCGCCAACTCCATGGAGAATGCTCGCTTCACAGTCGATGTGAGCATCGACGAGCAAGCCCTCCATGAGGTCTATCTAGCGCACTTCAAACGGATTGTTGATGAAGGCGTTGCTGTGGTGATGAGTGCATACAACAGTGTCAATGGAGAGTGGTGTGGCGATAGTGCCACCCTGCTCATTGATGTACTGCGTACGGAGTGGGGCTTCGATGGATTCGTCATCAGCGACTTCATTTTTGGTATCCGCAACGCCGCCACATCGATGAATGCGGGGCTTGACGTGGAGATGCCGTATCGCATGATCCGGGCCACCAACTTGAGAACCAGTATCGACAACGGCGAGGTGTCGTGGGACGTAGTGGACCAGTCCATCGCCCGAGTTTTGGCCACGAAGTTGCGCTTCGGTGCGGTGCTCAACGAGCCCGCCGACAACCGCAGTGTTCTCGCCTGTTCCGCCCATAAGGACCTGGCCCGTGAAGCGGCGGCCAAGTCGGTGGTGCTGTTACGCAACCAGCCGGTGTACGGCACGCCCGTACTCCCGCTCGATCCCGAACTCCCGAGCTTGGCGGTCATCGGGTCATTGGCGTCGGCCATCAACCTCGGCGACGGTGGTTCGAGCGACGTTTGGCCGCCCGAGGTGGTCACCGTCCTCGATGGGCTACGGGCCGCACTACCACGTACACATATCACCACAGACCTGGCCTCGGCCGCAGCCGCCCACACCGCCTTGGTGGTGGTTGGGTACACCTATCTCGACGAGGGTGAGTTCATCGGCAATTCCGGTACCGCCCACCTCACTCATCTCATGCCTGGTGCCGACGATAAGGCATTGGCCGACTCGTTCAATGCTGCTATCGCATCACTACCCCGTATCGAAACCCCGGCCCATGTGGCCGCCCGCCCGGAAGGTGGAGGGCTGTCCACCGGTGGCGACCGCACATCACTGAGACTCAACGATGCCGACGTGGCCCTTATCGCCGCCGTGACCGCGGTCAATCCCCGCACGGTGGTGGCGGTGGTGGCCGGCAGTGCCGTGCTCATGTCGGAATGGGATCAGCAAGTACCCGCCATCGTGATGTCGTGGTACTCAGGCATGGAAGGCGGACACGGGTTGGCCGATGTGCTGTTGGGCCGGGTGGATGCCGGCGGTCGGTTACCGTTTTCCATACCCACGCACGAGTCACACCTACCGCCGTTCGATGGCGAGGCCTCGGCGGTGACCTATACCCAGTGGCACGGATGGTGGCATCTCCGCAATGAGGGTAAGCCAGCGGCGTATCCGTTCGGGTTTGGTCTCAGCTACACCACGTTTGCCTTGGACCGTGCAACTGCTATGTACGCAGATAGAGTTCCCTCTGTACACGTAGTGGTGCGCAATACCGGAACAAATGATGGGTCTGACGTGGTGCAGGTCTATGCCCAGCGGGAAGGTTCAGATCGACCCCGGCTGGTGGCCTTCCAACGTTGCGAGGTGGCAGGTGGATCCACCGTCGAGCTGCAGATCCCCATCTCTCGTCACGCCCTCGAGGAACGTGACTTAAGCACACATACAATGGTGACAAGGCCGGGCAAATACCGATTGCGGGTGGCCCACCATGCCGAGGACCCAGGCATGGAGATGGACATCAACCTCCCGTCGTGAAATCCACACAACTCACCGCAACAGTTCCACCTCACAGCGCGGCCCCAGGGCATGGGCGAGGCGAGCATCCAAGGTAATAAGGGTGCCCGACATCGCCTCCGCCAAGGCAACGTATACGGCGTCGTGAGTGCGAATGCTGTTGCGTAGTTCCCAAGCGCGCTCCAGCAGGCTCCGGTGACCAAAGCGCTCTCCGGGCCACGTGCGGAGGTCGTCAACCGCTTGATGAGCTGTGGTGCGATCCAGAACACCATGGGCTAGATGTCGGCGGATGACGTGGAGCACCTCTACGTCAATCAACGACGGAGCCACATGGTCGGAGTCATCAACCAATCGCTGCCGCACCGATTCCGAATGGGGGGCGTCGATGAGCACTTCGTAGAGGCATGAAGCATCAACCACCAGCATCGGGCCAGTCCCCGCGTACCTCGTCAAGGGCAGCCACCACTTCGTCACTGGAAAGCTCTGTAGGGCGGCGGCGGGTACGGGCCAGCCATTCGTTCATTGACGGACGGGCGGCAATACGGGCCGCCTCACGACGGAGCAAATCGGGCACGGTTACCCCAGCCTCCCCTGCCCGACGAACCAACCCGGCGTACACGTCATCATCGAGGTCACGTATCTGGATGGTCTTCGGCATCACCGTCACCCTAACATGCACAAACGCATGAGCACATGCGCAAACGCGCATGTCTATGTCGGCCCGAGCTAAATCAGGCTGAGGTGGGGATCCAGTTGCCGTGGAAGCCAAACGGCACCCGACGGGGCATGGTCACGGCGGCCACCGGTGGGGCCACGAATTCCTCAGCGTCGAACATCACCAATTCGGACCCGTCAACCGCCTCGTCATACACGAGGCCCATCATCCAGCCCCCGTCCTCGAGCGACGACCGCTCCGGGTCAGCCACGAACACGAACTCCCCCGGATGCTGCCCGGGCCCAAACTCGCGCACCGCCCGAGACGCCGCCCCGAAATTGTGCTTGAACAATCTCGTGCCGCCGTATACCCCGCCGCTGGTGGACATGGTGTAGCCAAATTGGTGCTGCGAGCCAATGAGTGACTCGTTGATGCGGCAGAACTCTTGGTCCTCATCGTCGAGCAGGTCCTGGGTCACCTTGCCCGCCGCCAGGTCGATGGTCCATCGCTCCAAAGTGGTGCGGTCGGGCTCCGGTGCAGCGGTGCCCCACAGATTGTCGATCCGCGGGATATGGGCCACGATG
>JAYVGK010000151.1:0-13992 GCA_043772215.1 Acidimicrobiales bacterium
GCGGCGGCACCGTGATTGTCACCCACGTTGACCACCGGGAACGCTGTGTCCAACACCTTGCCCGACGGTGCCACGGTGGCCAGACCCACAGCGAACGCCGCAGGACGTTCGTATCCCTTGACTGACTCCACGCCAGCCACAAACGCACGGAACGCTTCGATGGTGTCAGGCAAGCTCATGGGGCGAAAGCTACTGGTCCAACGCGCTGGCCAGGGCTGACATAACGCCATCGAGGGTATGGGGCGCCGCTTCGGTGGTGACGGTGATGCCAGCGAGACGAGCGGTTTCAGATGTGGCCGGCCCGATGGACACCACGATTGACGGTACCGGCGCACCGGTACTGACCCACGCACTCACCGTGGACGAGGACGTGAACACAATGGCGTGAGCCCCGGTGGCCGCCGCCACGTCAGCCGCCGATGGCTTCACCGGAACCGACCGGTACGCCACCACTGCGGTGACGTCCCAGCCCATGGTTCTCAGCCCGTCGGCCAACACGGTGCGAGCGTCAGCGGCCTGGGGCAGCAGAATTCGCCCCGGCGACATGGAGGCAAACGATTCCAACAGTCCTTCGGCAATTGAGCGATCCGCAATCATCGCTACGCGCCAGCCGAGGCCGACCAGTGCCGCCGCCGTTCCCGGACCCACGGCCGCCACGGACAATGCGTCCCCCAGTTGGCGGTCCAGCGCTCCATCGAGGGCCACTGCACCATTGGGTGATGTGACGGCAATCCAGTCGTAATGCTTCGGGGCATTGATCAGTGCTGAGCGTAGCGAGGCTCCGCCGTCTTCGGGTTCCTCCATGGCGATCAGTGGCACCACCACCGCTTGCCAACCCTTGGCCGTGATCCGTTCCACCAGCGAGCCCGCTTGATCGAAGGCACGGGTGACCACCACACGCTTCATTGCAACAGGTCGCCCCCGCCGGCAGCCAACAGCGCCTGGGCCAGTTCCACGCCGAGGCGGACCACATCGTGTCCCACCGATGATTTTCGCAACACCGTGACGCCGTCCAGGGAGGCAATGAGCCCACTCAGAGTCCATTGCCCAAGATGGGCTCCAACACCGGCCACTGCCAGCGCTCCCACCGGCAGGTCACATCCGGATCCCAGGCGAGCCAGGAATGCTCGCTCCGCCACCACCCCCGGTCGCACGTCAGCGCAGTCCACCAACATAAGCGCGCTTAGTGTAGCGCAGTCATCGGCGCGGCATTCAACGGCAATGGCCGCCTGTGCCACTTGGGGCACCATCACCGTGGGATCCAACCGGTCCACCACCAAATGCCCCAGCCCGAGTCGATCCAGCCCTGCACAGCCCGCCACCACGGCGTCCACATCTGGTTCCTTGGCCTTGGCCACGCGGGTGTGCATGTTGCCCCGCAATTGCACAAACCGCAGGTCTGGTCGCAGTCCAGCCAACTGCGCACGACGGCGTACCGAACCGGTGGCCACCGTGGCCCCGGAGGGCAGTGCCTCCAGCGTGCACCCCACCAAGCCATCGCGTACATCGTCACGACGGGTGAACGCAGCGATCACCAAACCGTCGGCATCAGTACTCGGCAGGTCCTTGGCCGAGTGCACCGCCACGTCGGCATCGCCGCGCAATACCGCGGCCTGAACCTCTTTGACGAACACACCCTGACCACCCAACAGATGCAACGGGGTACCAGCTCGCTGCGTACGGTCGCCCAGGGTTTCCACTCGCACCAATTCCACTACCAGCTCGGGATGATATGCGCGCAGACTGGTTGCAACATCTTCGGCCTGCCACAAAGCCAACGGACTCGACCGCGTGGCGATACGCAGCGTGAAGGCCTTCACAGGTCGAACAATGAACGGAGGGCATCGGCCATCCGTTGGCCTTTCGGCGAGCCCGCCGCATCCTTCAGACGCACCGTGGGCTCATGCGCCACCTTGGCCACCAACTGACGCGTGAGTGCCTCCACCACCTCTCGCTGCTCGGGGGTGAACCCCGCCAGTCGAGCGTTGTAGCGCTCTAATTCCGACAGCCTGAGGGCTTCGAGGTGGGTTCGCAACGATGACACTACGGGCGACACCTGGCGGGCCGCAGCATTGGCCGAGTAGCGATCCACCTCATCGGTGATGATGGAGGTGACCTTCTCGATTTCTTGGCGACGTGACTCCAATCCAGCCTCGGCGAAGGCCCGGATGGAGTCGAGATCGAGCAGCGTGACGCCGGGGACGAACGCCGCCGCCGGGTCAACGTCGCGTGGCAACGCAGTGTCCACGATGACCAGTGGACGTCCGTGGCGAGCCGCCATCACCTCGGCAATGTCGTCCACGCCCAGCACCACACCAGTGGCCGACGTGGCGGTGAGAAGCACGTCAACGAGTTCCAGCGCCGCAGGCAATTCATGCAGCGCCACTGTGGTGCCGCCGATGCGATTGGCCAACTGTGAAGCCCGGGTCCAGGTGCGGTTGGCCACCAGCACCTGTCCCACCCCAGCGCGCTGAAGCGACTCGGCCATACTGACCCCGATTTCGCCGGCACCGAGCACCAACACGGAGCGGCCCACCAGCGATCCCAGCGTGGCCGCCGCCAATTCGACAGCGGCGTGTGACACCGACGTGGTGCCCTTGGCAATGGCTGTTTCGGTACGGGCCCGCTTGCCCACTTCGAGCGCATGGCGGAACATCCCATCAAGGCGCGGACCACTGGTGCCCTCGGTCCGGGCCCGCTCCCAGGCATTGCGGACCTGGCCCAGAATCTCGGACTCACCCACCACTGCAGAGCGCAGACCGGCGGCCACCCCGAACAGGTGGGCGGCGGCGCCCTCGTCGTACGCAGTGGTGAGATGGTCTACGAAGCGGGGCACGCCGAGGCCCGACAGTGCGGAGAAGAACCGGTTGATGTCGGCCAGCGCCCCGTGGAATGTTTCGGCTACTGCGTAGACCTCAGTGCGGTTGCAGGTGGACAGCAACACCACCTCGGCCAGGTGGTCGCGATCATGTAGGTCGTGCAGCGCCTTGGGCAGCGAGTCGCCGGGCACGGTCATGCGCTCCAACACGTCGAGCGGCACGGTGCGGTGGTTGAGGCCGGCAACGACAATGGTGGACATCGCTCAGCTCACCCCATGGCCTGCGGTGTCGATGTCCAAACAACTCACAACCAAGAACGGTACTCCGGCTGGCTGGCATGACCAACCTGGGCGGGAGGTGAACTGAGCCACGTTCTCAGGCCCCTGTGGCCAGGGACAACGCAGCATCATCGTCACGGTGTTCATCGTCACGGTGTTCATCCTCACGGCGTTCATCGTCACGGTGTTGCTGGTGGAAGCTGAGAATCTGTAACTCCACTGCCAGATCCACCCGCCGCAGCCCCACATCATCGGCGACGTTGAGGATGGCCGGTGAGAAGTTGAGAATGGATCGCACCCCGGCCGCCACCAGCTGTTCGGCTACGTCTTGGGCGGCGTGACCGGGAGTGGCAATGATGCCGATGGCCACCGACTCGGCCGCCACGATGGCTGCAAGTTCAGACGTGGGGCGGATGCTGAGCCCTCCTATTTGCCTGCCGGTCTTGGCCGCATCAGCGTCGAGTAAGGCAGCAATCCGAAAACCGCGTGCACTGAAACCGCCATACGTGGCCAATGCACTACCGAGGTTGCCGATACCCACGATGGCCACCGGCCAGTTCTGCGTGAGGCCGAGCTCGCGACCAATTTGATGCAACAGGTTTTCTACGTTGTAGCCCACCCCACGAGTGCCGTACGTACCCAGATAACTGAGATCCTTACGAACCTTGGCCGCATTGACGCCGGTGACTTCGGCCAGCGCCACCGACGACACCGTGGCCCGCTTGAACCGAACGAGTTCCATCAACGCGCGATGATAAAGCGGCAGACGGGCGACCGTCGCATCGGGAATGCGACGGGCAGGACGGGTCACATGCCGGAGCGTACCCCTGCTTGTGCTTTTGTTCACAACCTGTCGGCCTCTACGCTGGTCAGTCCCATGACCACCGCTCTTGCCGCTGCTGCCGCCATGGTGTCACTGGCATTTGCGTTCTCCACCTACGAGCGGTGGCTGGTGAAACGGCGGCGCTACGAACTCACGTGGACCATTGCCTTCGGTTGCTTTTGCCTTGGCGCGTTGGCATTGGCTTGGGGGTCGGCGGCGGGCTGGTCGGGCGCCAGTTTTCGGACCTTCTACCTGTTCGGCGCCATCGTCAACGTCCCGTTCCTGGCGGTGGGACAGGTGGAGTTGCTGTCGAATCGTCGATGGGTTTACCAGCTACGACCAGCAGTGGCACTGCTCTGTGCAGTTGCGGTGGGAGTTCTGGTGAGCGTCCCGCTGCGGGCGCCGGTGCCATCCAACCGGTTGCCTCGAGGCAGCGAGGTGTTTGGGGCGCTGCCGCGCATCCTGGCCGCCGTGTGCAGTGCCGGGGGGGCCATGGTGGTGTTCGGCGGGGCCGCCTGGAGTACTGCGGCATTGCTGCGCCAACGCAGGGCCCGAACCGACCCCGGAACCGTCCGGTTGCTGGGGCGACGGGCCATGGGTACAGGGCTCATCACGCTCGGCACCGTGGTGTTGAGTACATCCGGAACTCTCAACAAACGCTTCGGTGAGATGACCGCGTTCGCCATCACGCTCACGACCGGCGTATGCATCTTGTTCGTGGGGTTCTTGGTGACCACACTCCCCGCCAAGGTCGCGTCAGGCAAGCTCACGCCGTAGCAGTTTGCCAGCCGAGCCTCTCGGTAGGTGGTTCACCACCAACACCTTCGACGGACATTTGTATCTGGCCAATTGCTCCGAGCAGAACTCAATGACCTCGTCTTCGTCGAGCAGGCGGTCGGCTTTGGGTACCACCAGGGCCTTCACCGACTCGCCGGTATGGGGGTGAGGCATGCCGATCACCGCCGCATCTTCGATACCCGGATGTGTCTTGAGTACATCTTCCACCTCACCCGGAAACACATTGAATCCCGACACGATGATGAGGTCCTTGGCCCGGTCCACAATGGTGAGTTCACCCTGCTCGTCGACTATGGCGATGTCACCCGTGCGCAGCCAACCATCAGCGGTGAGCGCACGCTGGGTGGCCTCGAGATCGTGCCAGTACCCCGTGAACACATTGGGCCCGCGCACCCATATTTCACCCGGATCACCCTCCAGTACATCATCGCCATCATCGTCCACCACGCGCACATCGACCCCGGGGAGTGGTGCTCCAACGGTGCCGAAACGCGGTGACGGAAACGACGCTGCGGTGACTGCTGGCGATGCCTCGGTGAGTCCGTATCCCTCACTGATGCCCACTCCGAAACGGTCTCGGAACTGCACAGCCAGCGCAGGGTCCAACCGTGACGCGCCACTGGCCGCCAATCGCACCGAGAGCAATGAATCTGCCGGTGCACTCTCCTCGGTGAGCGCCACCCAGGCGCCGTACATGGGCGGCACGCCAGCTACCACGGTGACCTTGTGATCCCGGATGGATTGCAGCGCTGAGACCGGATCAAAACGTTGCACCAATACGATACGTGCCCCCGCATAGAAGGTGAGGTTGAGGGCCGCATTCAATCCATAGATGTGCGACAAAGGGATGACGCAAAAATTGATATCATCTGCGCGCAGAGTACTTTCGCCGGCCTGCATCTGCTTGAGATTGGCCAGCAGATTGCCGTGAGTGAGCTGGGCGGCGCGCGGAGACCCTGCCGTGCCACTGGTGAACATCAACAACGCCAGATCGTCAGGGGACCTGTCCACCACCGGAACCGGGTCGGCCACCAGCAGGTCTTCGAACGACCGGATATCAGGAAGCGACACCCCCTCAGGAACGAACACCATCTCGATGCCAGCAGCCGCCCTGTCTACCCCGGCAAACGCCGCTCGACCGGCCGGACCCACGATGACGCAACGCGGTTGCACGGTGTCTAGCTCCCGCTGTAACTCGGCAGCGGGACTCTGCGGATTGAGGGGCACCACCACGGCACCCGCCCCCAGCGCAGCGTAGTGGGCCACCACGAAGAACCAATTGGAGGCCAACACCAAGGCCACCCGGTCACCGGGGAGCACACCGGCGGCCATCAATCCACCGCGTACACCGTCGACCTGCTGACGTAACGATCCGTATGTCGTGGTTTCGCCGGTACTCGTGAGGGCGCCGGCATCGCCGGGATGCCAGTCGAGAATGGTGGCCAGGTTCATGAGCCCGCCATCGTGGTGGTGGTCGTGGTGGTGACCACCGGTCGGGCCTTGGGTCCACTACCGAAACCGATTTGAAACACCGCCGCCCCGACGATGGCAAGCAACAGCAAAACGATGGAGAGCGTGACTGCGGGGCGCATGACGTCAGTCTGCCCGACGGGGACCGAGTTGTACCGGCGTCACCACGCCCGTACTTGGAGGCCCTCCGCCCGGCCCATCAGTGGGTTCGGACAGGTCGACTGCCATCCCCGCCGCCAAGCCCAACTCCCGCGATGCCGATTGGCGGTCCAGACACACCGACACCAGCCCGTAAGAATCCACCACCAAGCCAATCTCGCTGCCTCGGATGGACCCGTAGGTGGTGGCCCGTTTGGCGGTGCGCACCACCGAGCCCAGGGTGAGCGTGACCGCAGTGCCGAAGTCGGCGATTTCGTTGGGATCCACATTGAGTTGGGCGTTGCCATAGCGGTCCACCCACAGCACCTCGCCATGCACCACCCCGTCTTCCACGCGCGTGATGGGAACGATCCCCGGTAACAGACCAGCGGGGTCCACGAGGTCGCCCACCTCGGTGAGCTCCATTCCCTTGGAGAGATGGGCCGCCACCGGGGCGAAGATGTCCCGCCCAGCAAACGTGGGGCCTGCGGCGCTGAGGTGCAACGAGGTGTTGGTGAGCGACACCGCCCGGCGGGCGCCGCCGAGAATGGAAGCAGCGGGGGCCATGAGGCCGTTGTCCGGACCCACCAAGATCATGCCGTCGTCACCCACCTCCACCGCAATGGCCCGTCGAGCGGTACCCACACCGGGGTCCACGATGGCCAACACCACCCCGTCAGGCAGATATTGGGCAGCTCGAACCAGGGTCAACGATCCGGCCCGCACGTCGTGGGGATGGATGTCATGGCTGATGTCGATAACAGCAGTGTCAGGAGCAAGCTGGCGGATGACCGCCTTCACCACGCCCACGAATTCGTCAACCAGGCCGTAATCGCTGAGGAAACTGATGGTAGATGGCATGGGCCTACGACGCTAGCGGAGGGTTCCGTCAGCCTGTCAGCCCGGTTGACCCAGTTCTTGAGCGCGAGTAGTGGCCGCTACCACCGCATCCATGAACGCCGCCCGCACGCCATGCTTCTCCAGTGCCCGCAGGCCGGCCGCCGTGGTGCCACCGGGGGAGGTGACATTGGCCCGCAACACCTCTGGTAGGTCCCCACTTTCACTCATGAGACGCCCTGCGCCCAGAATGGTTTGACGGGCCAACAGTGACGCGGTGTGGCGTGGCAATCCCACCAGCACCCCGGCTTCGATGAGGGCTTCGGCCACCAGGAATACGTATGCCGGTCCCGAACCGGACAGCCCCGTGATGGCGTCGAGGAGCGATTCCGACACGGTGGCCACCACTCCCACGGATTCCAGGATGTGCTCTGCCCAGGCAATGTCATCGGCGGTGGCGGTGGCAGAGCCAGCCAAACCGGACGCCCCGGCTCCCACGAGTGCGGGAGTGTTGGGCATGGAGCGCACGACACTCACCTCAGTGCCCAGCCATGTCTGCAGGTTGGCAATGGTGACTCCGGCAGCAATGGACAACACGCGAGGAACCACCGGCCCCACCGCTCGGGCGGCCGCTTCCACATGCTGGGGCTTCACCGCAATGATGGCGCCGCCACCGTGATCATCGAGGGCCAGCGCCTCAGCTACCGCCAGCCCCGCGAACGCCGCCACGAGCTCAGTCCGCCGGTCAGCCACGGGCTCCACCACCAGCACATCGACGGGATTCAGTCCGCTACGCACCATGCCGCCCAACAGGGCCTCGCCCATGCGGCCACCCCCCATGAGGATCAATTCGTATGTGCTCATGACACTCGACGTTACCCGCACCACCGCCGACCACTCCCGACTACCGCACCCCGCCGCTGGTCACTCATGGCTGGTCGCGGCCGCAGGGACAAGGGACCTTTGGGGAAAGCAAAGAACCCGGGGCACACCAGCCGATTCGCACTTCCCCGAACGAATCGACCGGCAGACACCACCGGGTTCCTTGCGAAGACGAAGGTACTGGCACGAGTGACTCGACCGCAAGGGCCTCTTTGCGGGGAAACAGTCAGGCGGGAGGGCCGCTGCGAAAACGTGACCCGAACCCGATACGCATGGCGGTGGGAAAGCACTCCTCCGAATGCGCATACGCAGCCCCCAACACGCGATCCAATTCGTCTTCGGAGAGTGCAGCCAACGGCAACTGGCCCATGAGATACACCGCGTCTTCGACCCCGATGGCGAAGCGCATGGCATACAGGCGCGTACTGGCGCGCAGCAGATACTCGTAGCATTGCGCCACGTTCTCCTCCGGAGCAGGCATGAAATACGTCTCGAAGTGCAGCATCCGCTCTCGCAGCGTGAACCACACCGTGGTCACCATTTTCTCGTCACCCAGCATCCGTACGTACCATCGGGCCACGTCGGCGCCCTCCACCTCACCGCGCTGCACATCGGCCACCACCGAAGTGTTGCGTTGCTCACTATCCAGCCAGCCCTGGATGAGGCGCTGCGCGTGCTGCACCTCTTCCGTCACTGACACAACACCAACGCCCGCTCGGTGAGACCCACAAACGCTTCACGCAACCGCGACGCGGTGGCCGACCAGGCGTATCGCCCGGCCCGCATGGCCGCCGCGTCGCCCATCCGCGCCGCCAGTACCGGATCAGCAAACAGGGTCTGCAGGTGATCTGCATATCGCTGCGGATTGCGCTCGGGCACCAACCATCCGGTGCTGCCATGATCCACCAACGTCTGGAGGCCACCGACTGCAGCCGCAATCACGGGCGTACCGCAGGCCGCCGCTTCCAACGCCACCAACCCGAACGACTCACTGCGACTGGGCACCAACACCGCATCCGCAGCCCGGTAGAACGTGGACAACAGATGGTGGGGTTGGGGTGCCACGAACCGCACCTGGTTGGTGAGCCCACGAGTGCGCACCAACTCGTGCAAGCGGTCCAGCTCCAGTTCACCGCCGCGCCCCGATGGCCCCCCCACGATGAGCAGAGTGACGTCGCTGCGATGCAGCGCAGCCAATGTCTCAACCGCCAGATCGGCACCCTTCAGGGGCTGGATGCGCCCGGCAAACAGCAGGAGAGGCCCGGGGCCGATACCGCCGATGGCGGCGCGCGCACCGTGTCGCGAACCGGGTGAGAAAAAAGCCCGGTTGATGCCGAGGGGAACTTCGACCACGCGCTCGGGATCCGCCCCGTACAGATGGATAAGTTGGTCGCGCTCCACCGAACACGAGGCAAACACCAATTCACTGCAGCCAATGATGTGTTGCTCGGCTACCGCCCGTTCCTCAGGCTCGGGGTCATCGCCCGCCGTTTTGACTCGGGCCAGGGTGTGGAACGTACTCACCAGTGGGATGTTGAGCCGGTGCTTCAGCGTGTGCCCGGCCTCTCCGGACAGCCAGTAGTTGGCGTGCAGCACATCGGGACGGACGTCGTGTTGGACGAGATGACGTTCCACCGCGTCGGCGAACAAGGGGACAAGGGCACGCAGCGACTCCTTCTCCACCTCAGCCACCGGCCCTGCCACCACGTGGTGGACCCGGAACCCAGGCTCCACAAAGGCAGTGGCGGGCATCGCCGGGTCGTCGGCCCTCACGTACACGTCACACTCCACACCGGCCCTGGCCAACGACGAGGTGAGCTCTCGGACATACACATTCATGCCACCAACGTCCCCGGTACCGGGCTGAGCCAGGGGGGACGTGTGCATACACAGCACGGCGATCCGCATCGGGGGGCGCCCCTGAAGCAGGGACGAACCACGATGTGGGAGGGATATGAGAGCCGGAGGGGCGGTCATGCCTCGATTGGGAACGCCGGGACTGCGTTCATTCTTCCCGAATAGCGGCGGCAGACACCTTTTGTTTGGCACGCGGTTTCACTGGGACCTCGGGAGCTGCCGTACCAGGAGGAGGCAGGGGCGCAAGTGGTGGGGGGGACGCAGTGTTTTCGTGCTGGAAGCTACGCAGCACCTGGACAAGGGCCCTCTTCTGGGCTTCAGAGATGGAAGTCTCGGCCCAGATGGCCATTTCCAGATTGGCCACATCGGGTCGCTCATCGAGGATGCCCGCCTGCACGTAGAGCGTTTCGGCAGAAATGCGCAGGGCCTTGGCCAACTGCTGGAGTATCTCCGCCGACGGTTTACGGAGGCCTCGCTCGATCTGCGACAGATAGGGGTTCGAGATCTGGGACATGTCGCTGAGCTTGCGCAGCGACAGCCGTGCCACCCGCCGCTGATCGCGGATGAACTCCCCCAAAACACGGGCCCGATCTTCGAGGTCCGTCACCGCAGAAGGCCTTCGACGGTGGCTTCGCCGGTACGGTACCGGCGTACCAATTCGGCTTGCATCTCGTCGAGCTTGTCGTGCAGGGTGCGCCGTTCCTTGGAGATCTCGCGCTCCAGGACATGCATCCGATCGGCCATGGCGTGGAGTTCGACATCGTCGAGTTCGGGGGCATCGGCAATGTCGTGGGTGCCCAGTGCAGCGTCAGCGCGTTGCAACGCCCAGGACGCCTGATCCTCACCGGGACCGACGTCGACGATGAAACGGCCCGACCCAATCCGGGTGGAGCGATCCGCCAAGATGGACGGCAGCGCCCCTACCAAGGCCTCCAGGTCAGCATCTTGGCCAGTGGAGCGACTGTGCAACTCAGTACCGATGATGTCGAGGCGGGCCTGCACGATGCGTCGCAGATACGACGCTGCGTCCTCCAACATCTGGCATTCGGCGCGACGCGCTCGGATCTCCTCCATCGACCACTGGGGGAGACCGTCGAGGTAATCGGTGCTGAGCACCCGATCAAGATGCCGATTTGCCATGCGTTTGAGACTACCGGATGCTCAACCGCCACTGACGGGCGGCAGGATGGCCACTTCGGCCCCCGGGGGTACGGGTTGCTCCCGACTGGCCGGATCGCCGTTGAGCCACACCTTGGAATGGGCCAGTACATGCGCCAACTCCGGACCAAAGCGTTCCACGGCGGCATCGAGCACTTCTCCCACGGTGGATCCCTCCACCTCGACACGACCGGTGCCTGCGGCTTCACGGGCGGAGGCGAACAGCAGCAGGGTGGCCATGTCTGCCACCGTATTGCACGGTGTGAGCAGCCGGGCCGGTTGGGGTTGGCTGAATGCTTCGCTCGGCATGCTTCACTTGCACGATGGCTCAGCCTTGCGCCCGACGGCTCCCCCTCCCACTGTGTGCCCGCCAGGATCCCAGTGTCCTGGTGGTGCGCCATGGACTCACCACCTGGAACGCCGCCCAACGCTGGCAGGGGTGGGCCGACATCGATCTGGCCGACCAGGGCGTGGCTCAGTCCGAGGAGGCGGCGGGCGCCATGGCCCTATTGGGCATGCGTTTCGCTGCAGTGATCAGCTCTGATCTGCTCCGGGCCCGTCGTACTGCCGACGTTTTGGCAGCCACCACCGGGTCCCCCGTACCAACGGTGGACGAACGGTGGCGCGAACGCAACATCGGGGAGTGGTCGGGGCTCACCACACCGCAAATCGAGGAACAGTGGCCGGGCATGCTCGACGCCTGGCGCAACGGGGAACTGGCATGCACCCCTGGCGGGGAGGACGAAGCCCATTTTGCCCATCGCACGTTGGAGGCGCTTCACGATGCGCTACGGACGGCCTCTGGAGTGGACGGTCCGTGCCTGGTGGTGAGTCACGGCGGGGTGATGCGTACCCTCGATCGTCACACCGGCGCCGACGTGCATGCGGTGCCCAACCTGGGCGGCCGATGGTTCACGTTGCACGGCGAGCATGTGGAGCCCGGTGATGCGATCGTGTTGCATCACGGAGATCGGCCCGCTGGTGTTGCCCTCTGAACCAGCCGACCACTCTCTTCCCTGGGGTGACGACACGCTGTTTGGCGCAGCGGCGGCGAACGGCAGTGCGCCCCTGGTTCGGGTGATCCGTAGTCAGCGACGCAAGCGCACCGTGTCGGCCCGATATGTGGATGGGGTGTTGGAAGTTTCCGTGCCGGCCTGGATGTCCAAGGCTGAGCAGGACAAGTGGGTGACCCAGATGAGTGGCCGGTTCTCCAAGGCCAATCGACGCGACGACACCGATCTGTCGGCCCGGGCCCGCAGCCTGTCCCGCACATACCGTCTACCCATGGCCGGATCGGTGCGCTGGGTGGGTGACATGAGGACGCGGTGGGGATCGTGCACCATCGACACTGGCGCTATCCGGGTGTCGGACCGGCTGCGCTCGTCTCCAACCTGGGTGCTCGACTACGTGCTGGTGCATGAACTGGCCCATCTCGTGCACGCCGATCATTCCCCGCAGTTCTGGGCGGTGGTACAGCGCTTCCCCCGGGCCGAGCGGGCCATCGGTTACCTCATGGGCACCGGCCTCCGAGAAGACGATGGCGATGGCGATGGCGATGGCGATGGCGACGGCGGCGCGACCGATGTCGATGCCGAACCGCCGATGCCGTGACTGTTCCGGGCGAGCGGATGGTCAGCGGGGGTGAGCGGGGCAGCGGGCTACGAGCGGGTCGGCCTTGACCTCGGCCACGATGGAGATGTCGCACACCTCGCAGCGGTCATACGTGGAGGCCTCGAGTCGCTCGATGGCCCGCTCCACGTCGGCAATATCGGCTTCGCTGCGCTCGAGCTCCACCCTGGTGAATATGGTGTCCACAGGCCTCAACGTTAGGTGACTGTGGACCTCCAGCAGGTTCGTGGACACCCAGCACCCTGCACCACGTCCACGAGCCTGCCCAACGTCCACGTACAACAGTGGTTGGACTACGGGTTGGGCTGACAGGTGGGGCACCAGAAGGCGGTGCGCGCCTGCACTCCCTGGAGTCGGGAGCGAATCAGCGTTGCACACCGATGACACGGCCTACCGGCGCGCCCGTATACCCACGGCTGGCCCGAGCCTCTGCCGAAGTCGCGATCCATACCCTGGGCACCAATGGCGGTCTTCATCACGGTGGCGGCCGTGGTGAAGAGGGCGGTCAACTGCGTGTCGTCGATGGTGTCGACGCGACGCCAAGGATTGAACCCTTCCACAAACAGCGATTCGCAGCGGAAGATGTTGCCGATACCAGCCGTCACCCGTTGATCCAAAAGCAACTCACCCAATGGTGTTTCGGGCGGGCGGGACCGGGCTCTGGCAACGATGACGTCAATGTCGAGGGGGTCGCTGAGGATGTCCGGTCCCAGATGCCCAATTGCGTCATGGCGCGCTCGCACCCCGTTAGCGTCGGAACTGAGTTCGACAATCGGAACGTTGAAGCACACGGCCACGCGCTCGTGGCATTCGATGATCACCTTGGCTTGGCGCTGCGGTCGCTTCCATGTTTCACCGGCGGAGTACACGTGCCACGAGCCCGTCATGCGCATATGGGTATGCAGCACCAGGTCGGGCCCGGCACCGGTGAACCGCATCAGCAGATGCTTGCCGTGGGCATCGACGGAAGCGCAGGTGGTGCCCACCAGCGATACCAGGGCGGGGGCCGGCAACGACGAACGCGCCGCTGTCACTGTCCGACCCCCGATCCAGCGCCGCAGGCTGGACGCGGTTCGGAAAATTGTGTCGCCCTCAGGCATAGCGCTCAGTTGCCCATGGTACTAGGCATACTTAGCAAGTCCTTTTGGTGTGGGCACGAAGCCGGCCTCCACCAATAGCTGCTTCAACTCCGGCGGATAGGTTTCCAACACCAATTTACGGAAACGAGCCCTGCGGTCGTCTTCGGGACCGACCACTTCAGTAAGTGCACGTATTACTGGACGTTCCCATTCCCCATCGAAGG
>JAYVGK010000152.1:0-2297 GCA_043772215.1 Acidimicrobiales bacterium
GCCGCTCCACCGGCCATGACTCCGCCCACCACGAACGTCACCAGAATCACCTGGTCCACGTTCACGCCAAGGATCTTGGCCGTCTCCGCGTCTTGGGCCACGGCGCGCATACCTCGCCCCAATCGAGTTCGGTTCACGAACAGCCACAGTCCGGTCATCATGATTGCTGCACCCACCATGACGATGAGATGGCGTACCTGTACATCGAACTTACCCACTTTGAACAAGTCGGATCTGGTGTTCCACACCCTGCCCAACGTGTATTCCTCGCGCTTTTTCGAGTCGATACCGGGGATGCCAAATGCGCCAACCGCCTCAGCGATGGCAAACGATGCGCCAATGGCAGAAATGAGAAACACCAACCGCGGCGAGTTACGTCTTCGTAGGGGCCGGTACGCCACCAGTTCGAGGATCACTGCTCCGCCGCCGGAAAACACTATTGACAGTACGGCCATGAGCGCCAAGGAACCCACCAGCGCGCCGCCACTGCGGATGTCACCCCCGGCTGGCACACCCAGAATGGTGAGGGCCAGCAGGGACCCGAACGTGCCCAGCATGAACACTTCGGAGTTGGCAAAATTGATCAGCCGAAGCACGCCGTACACCAGCGTGTACCCCAGGGCCACGAGGGCATAGATGGCCCCCAGCGACAATCCGGAAAAGGTGTTTGCCCAGAACGTGCTGAAGAAATTGTGAAAGTCCATGTGGTGGCGGCGACCAGTCCGAGAAATGTCCGATGGGTACGAGCAAAAACAAAGCAGTGAAAGTCAAAAAAAAGAGGACCGTGGGTGGCAGAGCCAATCCCACGGCCCTCAGGCGCTTACCAGACAGCTTGTTACTTGATGATACCGAGGCTCTTGAGCTTGCCGCCCTCAACCTTGTACGAGTACACCGCATCGCCGGCAACTTCACCGGTGGCAGTGAACTTGATGCGCTTGGTGACGCCCTCGGCATCGTATGCCGACACAAACGCACCAATGCTCTTGCGGTCGAGCTTGCCGGCCTTCAGAGCGGCCAGGAACACCGAGGCGCAGTCGTATGCCTCGGGGCCGTAGATGGCTGGATCCTTGCCTGCGTATGCGGCTTTGAATTTGGCCTGGAAGGCCGGGTTGATGTCCGACGGAGCGCCGGTGGCGGTGAGGAACGAACCCTCGGCCGAGGCACCAGCGTTGTCGATGAACTTTTGGTCAAGTACGCCGTCGCCAGCCACGAACTGGGCGGTGACTCCGGCATCACGCATGGCCTTCACCAACTTGGCAGCGTCGGCGTAGTAACCGCCGTAGAACACCGTGTCGACGCCAGCCGCTTTGATCTTGTTGATGGCGGTTGACGGATCGGTACCAGGCTGGACCACGTCGTCGGCCACCTTCAATGCGCCAAGACCGCTACGAACATTGTCGGCCAGACCCTTGCCATACTCGCTGGCGTCGTCAACAACGGCAACCTTCTTGCCTGTCTTCTTGATGAGGGCAACAATGCCGGGGCCCTGCTTGTCGTCATTGGCCAGGATGCGGTGGAAGGTCTTCCAACCATTCTCTGACAGCTTGGCGTTGGTGGCGCCGGGGGTGATCATCGTGAGGCCAGCTTCGTCGAAGGTGGGCATGGTGGCTTTGGTTTCGCCAGAGAAGCCCGGCCCGATGAGGCCAATAACCTTCTTGTCGGTGACGATCTTGGAGGCCAGTGGCGATGCCTGGGCAGGATCACCCTGGGAGTCGTACTTGTCGAACTTGATTTGGCAGGACTTGTTGCCCTTGTTCCACTCGTTCAGGGCAATCTGAGCGCCATCGACCATGTTCTGGCCCAAGGCTCCGTTGTCGCCCGACAACGCGCCCAAGAAGGCGAACTTGAGGCCAGGACACTTGACTGTCTTGGCCTTGGTGGCGGCTGATGCACTGGTGGCGCTGGTGGTGCCGACGATGCCCAGGAGGGCCACTACGGATGCTGCTGCGGTTAAGCGGGTACGCGTTTTCACTTCTATCCCCTAGCGTTGATGGTGAGGGCCGGTGGGTGAGGACCGGCGGGTAGCTGGATGAGTCGAGGCCAGGAAGGCCCCGATCCATTTCGTGCTCGCACTGTAGCGTGTGTCACGTTATGGAGAAGTGACGACTGATAGCCGAAACGCTCGGTCGCGCACCAACCCACATCGATGGTGGTCATAAATCGGGGGCAAAGCCCTGGCGTTGGGTGTTTTCCGTGACCACCGTGACCGACTGGAACTGGGCCAAATAGTCGGGTCCGCCCGCCTTGGCCCCGCAGCCGGACAGTCGGTGACCGCCGAAGGGTTGGCGGGCCACCAT
>JAYVGK010000153.1:0-3710 GCA_043772215.1 Acidimicrobiales bacterium
ACGTTGTTGGACACCTTCTTGGCGTCGACGTACACATCCACAGCAGGAGCGTCAGGCGAGAAATGGGCGATGCGGACTTGCGCATCCCCAGTCTGGGCGGACGCGCCGGGGACGATGTAGCCGAGTGGCACCATGATCATGGCGGCCGCAGCAATGAGACGGATCTTCACGGGAAAAACTCCCTTTCGTGGGGGAAGTCACGTAGGAAAAGGCTTGTTTACACCCCCTCAGAGCATTCGTCGTGGATACCCATGAGGTTTGGAAACATTCCCCGTTCGGTGGGCGTGACGCATCCGCTCTTGACAAGAGCAGTACTTGGCGATGAAGGTCCACGCACTGTGGCAGGTACCTCTCCCCCCGTTCGCGCCCGCAAGGGACCCCCGGCAGACGGCCGTCCGTTGGTCATCGTCGAGTCTCCGGCCAAGGCCAAGACCATCGCCGGCTTCCTCGGGGCCGACTTCGTGGTGGAGTCCTCCATCGGCCATATCCGCGACCTTCCTCGAAGTGCCGCCGACGTCCCGGCCGAGTACAAAGGTCAGGCGTGGGCCAAGCTGGGAGTAGACGTCGACCACGGATTTGCCCCGCTCTACGTGGTGTCACCGGAGAAGAAGCAGCAGGTGGCCAAGCTCAAGGCCCTGCTCAAAGATGCCAGTGAGTTGTATCTGGCCACGGATGAGGATCGCGAAGGCGAAGCGATTGCGTGGCACCTGCTCGAAGTGCTCAAGCCCCGGGTGCCAGTACGACGGATGGTGTTCCACGAGATCACTCGGGGCGCCATCCAGCGCGCCGTAGACGAATCGCGTGACCTGGACCAGAGCTTGGTGAATGCCCAGGAAGCCCGACGGATCCTGGACCGGCTCTACGGATACGAAGTGTCGCCGGTGCTCTGGAAAAAGATCATGCCGGGCCTGTCGGCGGGTCGGGTCCAGAGCGTGGCCACCCGATTGGTGGTGGAGCGTGAACGGGCCCGGATGCGCTTCCGTAGCGCCGGCTATTGGGATCTCCAGGGCACCTTCAGTTCGGCCGTGGCCGGGGTGGATCCAATTCCATTCGGCGCCACCATGGTGGCCTTGGACGGCAAACGCTTGGCCACCGGGCGCGATTTCGGCGAAGACGGTTTGTTGAAGGGCGCCGGTGTAAGGGCCCTCACCGAAGGCGATGCGCGTGGGTTGGTGACCCGACTCGATGCAGCTGCGTTCGCCGTGCGCTCCGTGGAGGAAAAGCCGTACCGCCGTTCACCATACGCGCCGTTCATGACGTCGACGTTGCAACAAGAGGCGGGCCGCAAACTTCGTTTCTCCTCGCAGCGCGCCATGCGCATTGCCCAGGGTCTGTACGAGCGGGGGTACATCACCTACATGCGTACGGACTCCACCACCCTGTCCGAAACTGCGCTCACCGCCGCCCGGGCTCAGGTCACCGAGTTGTACGGACGTGAGTACGTACCCGATCAACCACGTCGCTACGAAAAAAAGGTAAAGAACGCTCAGGAGGCCCACGAAGCCATCCGGCCTGCCGGTGAATCGTTCCGCACCCCTGCCGATGTTCGACGGGAGGTCAACGACGACGAGTTCCGTCTGTACGAATTGATATGGATGCGTACAATTGCATCACAGATGGCCGATGCCCGTGGCACCAGTGCCCAAGTGCGATTGGGGGCTTCATCGTCCACCGGTGAAGACGCCGAATTCGCAGCCTCGGGCAAGGTCATCACGTTCCCCGGGTTTCTGCGCGCCTATGTAGAGGGCACCGACGATCCCGATGCGGTGTTGGAGGATCGCGAGGTTCGCCTGCCGCCAGTCGCGGTTGGTGATCGACTTGGAGCGCAGGGAATCGAGGCTTTGGGTCACACCACGCAACCACCGGCTCGCTATACCGAGGCATCGTTGGTGAAGGCCATGGAGGAGATGGGGGTGGGCCGGCCGTCCACCTACGCATCCATCATCGGCACCATTCAAGACCGCGAGTACGTGTTCAAAAAGGGCACTGCACTGGTGCCCACGTTCAAGGCTTTCGCAGTGGTCACACTACTGGAACAGCATTTTGGTGACTTGGTCAACTACGACTTCACCGCCCGTATGGAAGACGATCTGGATGCCATTGCGTCTGGCGAACGCAGTGCCACGCCGTGGCTCACGAAGTTTTACTTCGGCTTGGGCGAGGGGCCCGATGGCACGATGGGGGTGGCCACCGCCAACGATGGTGTCCCCCCTGTCGGGGGTATCGGGTTGAAGGCCATGGTGTCCGATGAGTTGGGGTCCATCGATGCTGCGGAGATCAACTCCATTCTCATCGGAGTGGATGAGGAGGGTCGTCAGGTGGTGGTGCGTCCCGGTCGCTACGGGCCGTACCTCAAGCGCGGAGACGACACCGCATCGGTGCCCGAAGACTTGGCTCCCGACGAACTCACGCTGGAAAAATGTGCGGAGTTGTTGGCGGCGCCCCGGGGTGATCGGGAGGTAGGCGCCGACCCACTCACCGGGCTCATGGTGTTCGCCAAGGCCGGTCGCTTTGGTCCGTATGTGCAACTGGGTGAGATGGGTGACGTCGTAGCCACTATGGCCCAGCCCATCGCCGCCGAACCCGCAACCGGGAAGAAGCCGAAGGCACCCAAGAAGGTCAAGGCCAAGCCTCCGGAGAAGCCCAAGTCGGCGTCGTTGTTCAAGCACATGACGGTGGACACCATCACGCTGGAAGAAGCTTTACAGCTGTTGTCGCTGCCGCGTGTGGTGGGCATCGATCCCGGTGACAACGCCGAGATCGTGGCCAGTAACGGCCGCTTCGGGCCGTATCTGCGCAAGGGCACCGACAGTCGCAGTCTGGTTAACGAGGAGCAGTTGCTCACGGTGACTCTCGATGAGGCGCTGGCGTTGTATGCCCTGCCCAAGGAGCGCCGTGGACGGGGCCAAGCGGTGGCCAAGCCACCTCTGGCCGAGGTCGGCCCGGATCCAGTGTCGGGTCAGCCAATGGTGGTGAAAGAAGGGCGCTTCGGCCCCTATGTCACCGACGGCGAAACCAATGCGTCATTGCGAAAGGGCGACGACCCCGAGACCCTCACGGTGGAGCGAGGCGCCGAACTACTGGCCGATCGCCGGGCTCGCGTGGCCAGCGAACCGAAGCGCACCATCAAGAAGGGCGGCGCCCGGAAAACGGCGGCCAAGAAGCGCTGAGTATCGCATGAGCCTGTTCGACGCTGATGATTTCCTCGTGGCCACTCCCGATCCACCCATGGTGGATGCGCCAGTGGACGCCGAACCGCTGGCCGAATCAGAGGACGCGCTGTCGTCCACGCCCGATGTGCCTCCGCTGGTGGAGGATGAGGTGGAGGTGACGCCGGTTGTCGAAGAGAAGTTGCTCGACGACGAGATCGAAGAAGCTCTCGTGGCCTACGAAGAACGGGTGGAACAAGGCGAGGCGCAGTGGGCGCCCTCGGTGGATGCGCTGTGGGACGGGGTCACCAAACAGGTCACCGCAGTAGCTGCGCTCCGAGCTGCAGGCCGTGCTCCAGTTCACGCGTATCTGTTGGAAGGGTCATCCGGGGTTGGTACTCGTACCGCCGCTCGAGCCTTCGCCGCTTCGTTGCTATGCCCCCGTGGTGGGTGCAATGACTGCGACGTATGTGCACGGGCGTTGGTGGAGGCTCACCCCGATCTCGTGGTGGTGGAGCGCGAGGGCGCCTCCATCACGGTTGATCAGGCTCGCGAAATCAT